>CAIMKO010000243.1 GCA_903841915.1 uncultured Chitinophagaceae bacterium
GTAGCTCGTCGGGCTCATAACCCGAAGGTCGGTGGTTCGATCCCATCCCTCGCAACTTAATCAAAGGTCTCTGATGAGACCTTTTTAGTTTAAAGTTTATGTACAAAGTGTATATCCTTTACTCTATTAAGTTTAATAAAATTTATATTGGTTGTACAAGCAATCTTGAGCAAAGATTACTTTCTCATAATGAATTGGGTAAAAAGGGGTGGACCATTAAATTCAGGCCTTGGGCTTTAATTCATCAGGAAGAATATCAAACAAAAGAGGAAGCTCTTTTACGGGAAAAGAAATTGAAATCAGGACAGGGTCGAGAGTAGATCAGAAAGCAGTTACTTTTGAATAAGTAGTTTGTCAGGCTCAAATCCGCCTGTGGCGGACGGTGGTTCGATCCCATCCCTCGCAACTTAATCAAAGGTCTCTGCTGAGACCTTTTTAGTTTGTAGAAAGTACACTGATAACACAGAAAGAGCGGATATTTGCTTAGATTATAGCTGTGTAAATCATTATTCATCTGTTTTATCCGTGTTCCTATCCATAAAAAATGAAATCAGGTTTTGTAAACATATTCGGTAAACCCAATGCGGGTAAAAGCACATTACTCAATGCTATTTTGGGTGAGAAACTGGCTATTGTTTCACATAAAGTGCAAACAACAAGACATCGTATCAAAGGATTTTTGACCAAACCGGGAGAATATCAGATCATTTTTTCAGATACACCCGGCATCATTGAAACAAAATATAAGCTGCACGAAAAGATGATGGGTGCGGTAAAAAATGCCATGGAAGATTCTGATGTGGCTTTGTTGATCGTAGACCTGAATGATGATTTTGAAGAATGCGATGCTATTTTTCAATCCCTCAAATTAAAAGTGCCTGCAATTGTCATTCTGAATAAGATCGATAAAGCAGCTAACGGCAGGATTGAATTGGGAGAAGCATTTTTTGCTGATAAGCCTTATTGCAAAAAAATAATAAAGGTTTCAGCATTACAGCAATATCACATTCAAAAAGTATTACACTCTATCATTGAATTATTACCGGAAGGGGAAGCATTTTATAATGAAGATGATATCAGTGATTTGCCCACTAAATTCTTTGTGAGTGAACTGATCCGTGAAAAAGTATATGAATTGTTTGAAGACGAGATACCTTATCAGGTGGCAGTGATGGTGAATGAGTTTAAAGAAAAGGAAACACTGGTGAAGATACAGGCAGATATTATTGTGAACCGCGAAACACAAAAGGCGATCATCATTGGTGAAAAAGGAAAAATGATCAAACAGTTGGGAACGCTTGCCCGAAAGGATATTGAAGAATTCATCGGGCAAAAAATATTTTTGGAATTGTTTGTAAAAGTTAGACCCAAGTGGCGCGATAATGATCTGCAGTTAAGAGAATACGGGTATCATTAAATTCGATTAAATTTACTAGGAAGGGATTGATATAAATGGAAGATTGTTTTGATAGGAATGATGATGCAAGTGAAGCTGCACAAGTGTGTGACGCAAGGGTGATGCCATGGTGCTGAAGTTTGCACAATAAATTAATTTGATTCATTAAAGAGTAACAAAATTATGTCAGGTTTTACAGTTGCAATAGTAGGAAGGCCAAATGTGGGCAAGAGCACACTTTTCAATCGTTTATTGGAACAACGCAAAGCGATCGTTGATGATATCAGTGGTGTTACGAGAGACAGACAATACGGTGTGGCAGATTGGGCAGGCAAAACATTCAATGTTATTGATACAGGTGGATTTGTTCCGGATACAGAAGATATTTTCGAGAAAGAAATACGCAAACAGGTAAGAATAGCCATTGATGAAGCAGATGCCATCATATTTATGGTAGATGTAGCAGTTGGAATTACTGATCTTGATGATGCTATGGCAGATCTTTTACGCAGAAGTAAGAAACCTGTTTTTTTAGCAGTGAATAAAGTGGACAACGGCGAGAGAGAATTAGATGCCAATGAATTTTACAGTTTGGGATTTGAAACTATTTATACACTAAGCAGTCTAAGCGGAACCGGCTCAGGAGAATTATTGGATGCAGTTGTAGCATCTATGAAAGAAGAAGATGATGCATTAACGGATGGAATGGATCTTCCGAAATTTGCTATTATCGGTCAGCCTAATGTTGGTAAATCATCTCTATTAAATGCACTGATCGGTTCCGAAAGGACCATTGTAAGTGCTATTGCAGGAACTACGAGAGATACTATTCATACACACTATAACCTTTTTCAGAAGGAATTTGTTTTGATTGATACAGCGGGTATCAGAAAAAAAAGCAAAGAAAAAGATGACCTTGAATTTTATTCTATTATCCGTGCCATCAAAGCAATGGATGAAGCAGATGTATGTCTGTTGGTATTAGATGCAGAAAAAGGGATTACTGCACAGGATGTAAGTATATTCAGTTTGGCAACCAGAAAGGGAAAAGGCATTGTGGTATTGGTGAATAAATGGGATCTGGTAGAAAAAGATACGAATACTGCCCGTGATTATGAAAAGGCATTGAAGCAAAAATTATCTCCTTTTACAGATGTTCCTGTATTATTCATTTCTGTGAAAGATAAAACAAGGATATTTAAAGTGATCGAGTTAGCACTGGAAGTCTACGATAATAAATGTCAAAAAATATCAACATCAAAATTGAATGATGTGATGCTGAAAGCTGTTGAATCTTATCATGCACCGGTTGTAAGAGGCCATTCGGTTAAAATAAAGTTCGTAACTCAATTGCCAACAGTGGTTCCGTCATTTGCTTTTTTCACAAATTATCCAGATGATATAAAGCTTCCCTATAGAAATTATCTTGAAAATCAACTCCGTACACATTTTAATTTAAAAGGTGTGCCGATCAGGATCTTTTTCAGAAAAAAGTAGGATGAAAAAAGAGGTAGTAAAATTTGCTCAATTCAAACCTGCCATTATCTTTGCGCAAAATTTAACAAACCCAAAAACAAGTACAATGAAAAAAGTTATCGCATTATTGGCTATTGCAGGTTTCGTAGCATGTAACGGTGGAGAAACAAAAGCTCCAGCTGCTGACACAACTAAAGCTGCTGTTGACACAACTAAAAAAGACACAACAGCTCCTGCAGTAGATACTACTAAAAAAGATACTACTAAGAAAATGTAATTTCAAAGTATTTGATACTTGATATTACTTCTTGCAAGAAGATAGTCCCCCTTGTCTCAGACTTGGGGGATTCTTATTTTTAGCCAAATGATTCAATGAGTGTTTCAATATCCTTTTTCACAGGATAGAATGAGATCAATTTTCGGATCACAGCCTCAACCAAAGAATCCGGGCAACTGGCACCGCTTGTGATAAGGATCTTAACAGGATGTTTTTCGGGAAGGAAATGATGAATATGCGATTGGTCTTTGGTCTTCCAGTTGCAGGCAATTAATTCATGTTGATTGATGATCCTGTCAGCAGAATCAATAAAATAAGTTGGCAATTTTTTTTCACATAATTCTACGAGATGCGAAGTATTACTACTGTTGTAGCCACCGATCACAATTGCCAGATCAGCTTGTGTTTCCATCATTTCAGAAACCGCGGTTTGATTATCGTTTGTGGCATAACATAAAGTATCTCTGGTATCTGCGAAACGTTCTTCCATATTTTCGTCCGTTAACTGATAATACTTTTTGATCACCTGCTTCAGGTAATCTGAGATCTCCTGTGTATCAGTTGCCAATTGTGTGGTTTGATTCACTACACCTATCTTTTGTAAATCTTTAGTAATATCAAATCCTTCAGAAAATCTGCCTTTGAATTCAGTATAAAATAATTCAGGCGATTTTTCTCCACTGATATACTTTCCCAACTCAATGGTTTCACTCATATCATTCACCACCACTGTTGCAGTATGTGAAGATGCATGCGAAAATGTTGCTCTTGTTTCTTCATGTTTTGGTTTGCCGTGAACAACAATACTGTAGCCTTTTTCTGCGATATGTTCACTTCTGTTCCAAACCTTTTCAACGAAGGGACAAGTCGTATTATATTTTTCTGTATGAATGCCTTTTGCCTGCAGCATATTCTCAATATCCAAAGTTGTTCCGAAAGCAGGAATCAGAACAATATCATCTTTTGTGATTGTTTCAAAAGGAATGATCTGTTTACCGTAAGTGTCCTGCAGAAACTGAACACCTCTGTTCTGTAGATCGGCATTAACCAGCGGGTTGTGTATCATCTCGCTCAATAAAAAAATTCTTTTGCCCGGGTTTTCATCAATAGTATTGAATGCGATCTCAATGGCATTCTCAACACCATAACAAAAGCCGAAATGACGTGCCAGATAGATTTGTATCGGCCCAAAGTCTAATAATGTAGGGCTGAAATCTTTTTTCAGTTTATCGTCCAGCCTCCGTTTTTGTTTTACAGCACTGATGAGCGAACTACGGTAAATATTGGGAACATTAAATTGCTTCATTGATGCTCGATTAGATACTACGTTTTAATAACAGCTGTAAATGTACAAAGTTCAGCTTCAACTATTCATTCGGGAACGTTTCCGTAAATATTTCCTATAAACAGGAGCAAGCATTTTACTTTTATAACATCTAATGTATTGCAAAATGAAAAATATTAAATCAACATTTACCGGGTTATTGATTTCTTTTCTCTTCTTGTTCTTGGGAAAGAGCTATTCTCAGGAGAAAAATATTGATTATTATATTCAGCATGCACCATTTAAAATGCCCAATATTGTGGTACCTGTGTTTGCTGAAAAGCATTATTCTATTAAGGATTATGCTGCCGTTAGTGATGGTAAAACACTTAATACGGAAGCTTTTGCGAAAGCTATTGATGCCTGTACAAAAGCTGGTGGAGGAAGAGTGATAGTTCCTTCAGGGGTTTGGCTCACAGGTCCAATTGAATTGAAAAGCAATGTTGACCTTCATCTGGAACATGGAGCTCTTATCCAGTTCACTACAGATCATACACAATATCCCATCATTAAAGCAGGAACTAAGAGTAATAGTTTCACAGCGGCATCGCCAATTTATGGGTATGACCTCAGCAATATTGCCATTACAGGTGACGGGATCATTGACGGGGGAGGAGACAGCTGGAGACCGGTCAAAAAAGAAAAAACAACTGCAGCACAATGGAGTGAATTAACCAGAACTGGTGTGGTTAGTAAAGATGGAAAAGTTTGGTGGCCGAGCTTTGAAGCAATCAGTGGGGAAGATTATATGCGAAAATTAAAAGAAAGAACAACAAAGCCAACTGCTGAAGATTATTTGCCTGCAAGAGATTATTTGCGTCCTTATATGTTGTATTTAGTGAACTGTAATAATGTGTTGATCGAATCTGTAACATTAAGAAACAGCCCCAAATTTGTTTTTTATCCCAATCGTTGCAGCAATCTTACGATGAACAAAGTAAGTGTGTACAATGATTGGTGGGCACAAAATGGTGATGGCATCGATATCAGTGCCTGTAAAAACGTTATGGTGTACAAGTGCAATGTAAATGCCGGGGATGATGGCATTTGCATGAAAAGCAGCGGACTGAAAGACATCAGCAATCCTGTGTTAGAAAACATTGTAATTGCAGGGTGTACTGTATTTCGTGCGCATGGTGGTTTTGTGATTGGAAGCAATACTGATGGAGGAATTAATAATGTTTATGTAACTGATTGTAATTTTATCGGAACCGATATAGGCATTCGTGTAAAAAGCAATGCCGGCAGGGGAGGATTGGTAAAGAATATTTATGTTGATAATATCGTCATGAAAAATATTCTTCATGAAGCAATATCATTTAATACTTATTATGAAGATGTGCCTGCAGGCAAAGATGCAAAAGATGTGAAGACAACAGTTGCAGATAAAATTCCGGAGTTCACAGATTTTCATATCAGCAATATCAAATGCGATGCTGCGAAACAGGCCATTTCTATTGTGGGATTACCTCAACAACCTGTTCATCATATCTATTTTGAGAACGTCTATATCAAGGCAGATAAAGGATTTGATTCAGTTGACGCATCTGATATCGATCTTAAAAAAGTAACGATCAATTCACCTCAACCTATTTATAATACACATGACTGTAAGAATATTAATATAAAAGAATAGGAGATAAAGCAATGCCCCCCCAAACCCCCGAAATAAGAAATCCCGCAACTGCGGGATTTCTTATTTTATAAATTTATTAAAGCAATTATTTTTTCGAGGTGAAATTGATCAGTTTCATCAAAATCATTCAGCATATCACTATCCACATCCAAAACACCAAACACAGTATTGTTTTTTAATAATGGGATAACGATTTCACTTTTAGATAAACTGCTGCAGGCAATATGTCCCGGAAATTTTTCAACATCAGGAACGATCAATGTTTTTGCTTCTTGCCAGCTGCTTCCACAAACACCTCTTCCTTTTTTGATGCGTGTACAGGCAACCGGTCCTTGGAATGGTCCTAATACTAATTCATCATTTTTAACCAAATAAAATCCAACCCAAAACCAAGCGAACTGTTCCTTTAAAGCCGCAGCCACATTGGCTAAATTGGCTATCAGGTCAGTCTCTCCCTCTAATAATCCCTGTATTTGTGGTAACAGACTTTCATATTGTTCCTGTTTGCTTCCCAGTGTAATTGATAAATCTTCAGCCATATATTTCATTTAAAAACTAAAAATAGAAAATCTAAAATTGAAGGCTATTATTTTTTATTCAGCAAACTTGTATCGTTAGTGCATAAAAATAAACTTCCGTCCTTAAATGTTTTGATGGGGATCAAATATTTTTTCTGTTTGAGTTCATCAAGATTCAACAGATCTGCATTTTCTTCCGTATTAAACCAGATCAATTTGAATGTTGGCGTTGCATTCAATGAGATCACTTTATTGGTGTGCACTCTTTCAGGTAATGCAAAAACGGATCGCCCTGTATAAAAATAAACGGCATGATTGGCATTCGAAAAAACAGGGATAACCGGATTGAAAAAGCTGCTGTCTTTTTGTAAATAATGCAAGGTTTGCGAAGCTTTCCAGTCATCTTCTGTATATCCACCAATGCCACCTTCTGCTTCACTCTTGTAAGTTATTTTATCAACTGCGTAATGTTGAAATAATAAAATAATTGCCAAACTTGTCATCACAACCACAAAAGAAATCTTGATTTTTTTATTGCTGATATATTGTACAATTCGCGGTATACTTTGGGTACTGAACCAGATGAATGAAATAAATAATGGTGATAATAATCTTGCATTGATGGGTTCGTAGCGTGAAACAGTTGCACTGATCACCATAAACCAACCGAATACTAAAAAGAAAGCTGTTGCAATATTTTCAAAACTGGTGTAACGTGTTTGTTTGAATATGCGATAGATGAATGTTACCAATACGCCAGTCAAAAAAAATAAGCCCAATAAAAAACTGAATGTTTTGGTGAATGATGCAAACGGTAACCAGTCACTCAGCACGGCACCGAAATATTGAATATTATCATGCAGGGAAACAATTCCTTTTTGTCTTTGCCCGGTCAATAAACCAGTTGAGTATTGATTTCTGATCAGATTGATCGCTAATAATGAAATGCTGATATATCCGAATAATACGAGATGAAATATTTTATTCTTCCACGATAATGCTGCAAAGCATAAAATTAACAAACCGGCTGTGGCAATCAAAGTAACACCTGCATAGCGTGTGATGCAACTCAGAGCTGCAATACAGGCAATGAGCAATAAATTCTTTACAGAACTATTCTGAAGATAACGATGCATGCAAATAATAAAAAGTATCACCCAGAGAATGAATAAAGTTTCTGACCAAAGCATCGAATACACATCTGTTAAGCATGGGCATATAATAGTGATCAGCAGTACCATTGCTTTATACAGCCTTGATGTCGCTGTAAATTGTTGCATGATACAACCACTCAAATACAAAACAGAAGCAAATAAGACAGCATTCAAAACAGGGGCAAAAACAATTACATCCAATCTTGAAATGAACATAATAGTTCCTAAAAATATCGGGTATAAAACAGGAAATAAAACCATTGGCTTATTATCATAGCCGAGCAACCATTTGCCTGCATTCATGTTTCTGGCAACACTGGTATACATAATTGAATCAGGCGAAATGCCGATACCTCCATAATGTGTGAACAGAAGTATAGCGATGAAACCCAGCACAGCGGCCAGTAATGAATCATAATTTTTTTTCAGCGACAAAAAAGAAGCCATAGCAGGGGTAACTTTTATTACCAGAGCGAATGTACAGCCAATTAAAATTATCTGACCAACTTTTGTAGAAAAGTGAAGCTCCAGTTGCGTCAAACTCTTAGGCGGTCGTAACTTTACCCGACAATAGAACTGCTGAATAAAGAGTTCGTATATTTAATTTTCAACCGTAAAAGCAAAACAATGAAAAATATATTTAACCCAAAGGATGTGCAGGAAATCATCGACCGTATCAATAAACTAAGGCCAGCCACAGAACATGTCTGGGGGAAAATGACTGTATCGCAAATGCTGGCACATTGCAATGTGAGTTATGAGTTGGTGTATGAAGAAGAGAAACACCCCAAGCCAAATGCCTTTATGAAATTTATTATAAAATTAATGGCGAAAGGAACTGTTGTCGGCGAAACGCCTTATAAACAAAGCCTGCGAACTGCACCGGCTTTTATTATTACCGATGATAAAAATTTTGAAGCAGAGAAAACACGTTTAATAAACTTCATTACCAAAACCCAAGAACTAGGGGAAGCTTATTTTGATGGCAAAGAATCCCACTCATTTGGTGTTTTGAATAAAGCAGAATGGAATAATATGTTTTATAAACATGTCGATCATCATTTGAGGCAATTTGGTGTGTAAATAAATTGATAATATTTTAATCTGTACAAGA
>CAIMKO010000244.1 GCA_903841915.1 uncultured Chitinophagaceae bacterium
TCTATCCAAAATTTCTTATCAATATCTTTAACCGAGTGTATGTATGGTAGTTTTTCGTTTAATATAAACTCAGGATGCACTTTGGTGATCAACACATTTTCATAATGCGAGCGGTTGAAGATCACGATCTCACCTCTAGCAGGAAGCTCTTTATAATGCCGCCAGAAATAATCATGGGTTAATTCAATGGAAGAAGGAGATTTAAAACTGTACACTTTTACGCCTGATGGATTTAAGCCCGACATCAGATGTTTAATGGTTCCGTCCTTGCCCGCTGCATCCATTGCCTGCAATACGATCAAGATACTATGTTTGCCTTCTGCATATAATTTATCCTGCAGGAGACTCATTTCCTGTACGCCTTTTTGTAAAAGTGCTTGACCCGCTTTCTGATCTATCACCTTCTTTTTGATATCTGTTTTAAAATCTTTTAAGGAAACCTTTTTACCGGGTTTAACCTTATAATCATCAGGATTGATTATTTTCTTTTCTGCCATGACCGAAATTTAGTTTTTACAAATAAAGAAGCTTTTTAAAGATACAACTCTTCTATAGGTTTTCTTTTTTCTGAGCAAAGGTTTTTATAGCTTACAACGTCTAACCTTAAAACGGGCTTTTCTTGAACGAAGCGGCACTGATAAATGAACTGAAACAGGGCAATCAACAGGCTTTTACCCGGCTAGTAGAAGCCTATCAGCATTTGGTGTATAGTGCGATCTTAAATATTGTTCAGCAAGCAGAGGAAGCTGAGGATGCAAGTCAGGAAGTATTTGTTCAGGTCTATCAAAGTATTAGAAATTTCCGTGGCGATTCAAAACTTTCCACCTGGTTATACCGTATCGCTGTTTCAAAGGCTTTGGATTGTGAGCGCAAGAAGAAAACAAAAAAAAGGATCGGTTTTGTAAAGAACCTGGTAGGATTTGGTTCCGGGGAGGAAGAAACGGTAACAGATTTTCATCACCCCGGTATTGCTTTGGATAATAAAGAAAGTGCTTCGGTTTTATTTAATGCCTTAAAGCAATTGCCGGAAACACAGCGCATCGCTTTCACTTTAATAAAAGCAGAGGGGTTGAGTTATGACGAAGTAAGCAAAGTGATGAATGTTTCAGTAAAAGCAGTTGAAGCTTTGATGCATCGCGGAAAAGAAAACTTGCGGAAAATATTAAACAACTACTATTCAGAAAAATGAGTAAATATTTTTTATGAAAAAAAATATACAAGACATAGAAAACATATTGAACAGCTTTGACGGAATGCAAAGAGCTGAAGTAAGACCTTTTTTCCATACACGTGTAATGGCAAGATTGGAAAAGGAAACTGCCGTAGAAAATTCATGGATGCCTGTTCGAAAACCGGTATGGGTCATTGCCGTGCTGAGTTTCCTGTTCCTTACAAATGTCTATCTCATTATTCAGCAAGTGAAACAAACAAAGACAACACCCGCAGGTGAAACATCTTCATTGCAAAGTTTCGCAAGCGAATATCACTTGAACAGCACAACTAATTATTAATAAATTTTTGTATGAACAATATTGCTAAAAATCGATTATTAACAGCGGTAGTGATTTTATTATTATTGGCCAATGTTGCAAGTGTGGCTACTTACTGGTGGACGAGAGAAAAACAAATATTATCACCTCCACCACCTCCCGGCAATGGTGGAAGTGCTGCAGCTGATTTTCTGATCAAGGAATTAAATTTAGATGCAAAGCAGCAGGAAACTTATAAGCTATTGAGAGAAGAACATCAGCAACAAACAAAGCTAGCGCGCGATAATGTACAGGAATCAAAAAAGGAATTCTTTGATCTGCTCGATAAAGATTCAGTCAATAATTCTCTTTTGACAAAACTATCTGAAGAGATCGGAAAGAATGAAGGGCAGTTACAGTTGTATACTTTTGATCATTTCAGAAAAGTAAGAACATTATGTAATGCAGAACAACAAAAGAAGTTTGACGGCATCATTCAACAGGTTTTAAGAATGATGGGCGGCCAACAAGGACCACCTCCACCTCAAAGGTTGGGAGCTGATCATCTTCCTCCACCGGATCAAATGCACGGTGGCCCACCTCCTCCCGATAATCCACCACCCCCAAGACCAAAATAATAGTGTATCATTATATCATTAAAGTGATTGTGCAGTACAATCACTTTTTTATTATAGAGCGTTAACAAAATATTCTCAATTCTAAGCAAAGGATTCTTTTCGGTATTGCATCTAATTTATAAACCTAACACCATGAAGAAAAATTTGTTATCAGCAGTTGCAGCAATAGCAATTTTTATAATTGCTGTCTCCTGTTCAAAAGATACAGCAACTGCTACAGCAACAAGCAGTACAACAACGGCTTTGCCTGATGTGTTTAAAAAATTCGTTTCTACCATTCAAGGAACAACCTTGCAAGTGTATGTGGATGGTAATTATGTTGTCATTAAAAGTAATGGACTGCCTGATCATAAAAGCCCTTATTATAAAGGAACGCAATGGGCATCTACAATGTATGAAGCTTATAATGGAAGCAATTCAGCTTGGAGCCAAAATCCTAATGCGATCGCATCGCAGAGTTTGGTCTTTAAAATTCCGTTAAATCCTTCAAAGTCATCAAGTGTAAATGATACACCACTGGGTCCAATGGGTGTTGCCGTTAATGGCGTTGCTCTATTTAATCAATATGCTGCCGGTAGAGTAGCGTTGACTTCAGAGATCAATTCTTTTGATGAATACAATGGCCATCCTCAAAATACAGGGCAATATCATTATCATGTTGAGCCTACGTTTACCACTGGTAATAATGGAAAAAATGCATTGATCGGATTTTTGTTAGACGGTTATCCTGTATATGGCACAACTGAGAATGGCAAAACCCTCAGCAGTGCAGATCTGGATACATACCATGGTCACACTGGTGTAACAGCAGATTATTCAAATGGTATTTATCATTATCATATCACTGCCGATGCGCCATATATAAATGGGGCTGGTTTTTATGGAACACCGGGAACAGTGACGCAATAATTTTTTAACAAACGAAAGCTACGAAGGCTCAAATACTAAATCTTTATTCAACAAAAAAAGTAAAATATGAAAAAGCAAATTATCTTATTGATAGCCATCACAGGTTTTTGCTATCAATCATCAAAGGGGCAAACAACAGTTGAACAACCTCGTCCGCCCAAACCACCCAGCATTGAAGAAAGGATGAAGCATGTAGATGAAAAATTAGCGAAAGAAATAACCTTAACCGCCGACCAAAAGAAGAAGGTAGAAGCAGCATACAAAGATTTCTTTGTAAAGGCAGATAAATTGCGTGAAAAAATGCCGCCACCACCTCCGCCACCTGCACCGGGCAATAAAGCGGAAATGGATAAATTGAGCAAAGAAAGAGATGCGGAAATCCAAAAAGTATTATCGCCTGATCAGTTTAAAAAATATGTGGAAGTAGAAAAGACATTAAGGCCAAAACCTCCGGGAAATCCCCCGCCACCTCCTTCTGATAAAAAAGATTAA
>CAIMKO010000245.1 GCA_903841915.1 uncultured Chitinophagaceae bacterium
ATCCCAATTTGAATTTAGTGGAACTGCTGCATTTATTTGCCGGATTGTATAATGAGACCATTGATCCTTATGCTTTGCTTGATAAAGTGAATCTGCGCGATAAATCAAAATCAAAGTTCAAAGAAATGAGCGGCGGGCAAAAACAACGTTTCAGTATTGCTACAACATTGATCAATAAACCCAAGATCATTTTCCTGGATGAACCTACCACAGGACTGGATCCGCAGGCAAGAAGAAATTTATGGGAATTGATCAAAGAGATCCGTGATCATGGAACTACTGTGATCATTACGACACATTATATGGATGAAGCGGAAGTGCTGTGCGATAGGGTTGCGATCATAGATAGCGGTAAGATCATTGCTATTGCATCACCGGATCAATTAATTGATGACCTGGTGGCAACAGGTTTTGAAAGACCGAAAGAAGTGAAGAAAGCAAGTCTGGAAGATGTGTTCATTCAATTAACGGGACATGTGTTGCGGGAAGAATAGTTATTTTAAGCTTTGAGTAACGAGCTTTGAGCTGCGAGCAGAAAGGCTTTGATAAATTGTACTAGACCATTTAAAAAATTAAGTATCATAAATTAAATATCATGTCAAACGATCCGCGTTATCCGATTGGAAAATATGAACCAAAAGCATTTTCCAATGAACTGAAAGAACAATGGTTATTGGATATCAAATTCCTTCCTGAAGAATTGGAACTGGCAGTCAATAATCTGGATGAGTTCCAGTTGAACACAGCCTACCGCGAAGGTGGCTGGCAGGTGAAACAATTGATACATCATATGGCAGACAGTCATATGAATGCTTATATCCGCTTCAAATTAGGATTAACAGAAGATAAACCCACCATTAAACCTTACGACGAAAAAGAATGGGCAAAAACGGCCGACAATGAAACAGTGCCTGTTAATGTATCACTTACATTACTACATGCATTGCATCAACGCTGGTATGCAACTATTAAAGATCTAACGGAAGACCAGTTTGAAAGAACTGTCGTTCATCCAGAACATGGCAGAGTAATGAGCCTTTGGTTCTTATTGGGTTTATATGCATGGCATGGTAAGCATCATGTGGCGCACATACTTTCTTTGAGAGAAAATAAAGGCTGGTAATGGCAAGAGAATTAAAATGGAAAACATTAGAGTCGAAACAATTGCTCAAAGACAAATGGATCGATGTAAAAGCTGATGTTTGTGAACGCCCCGACGGAATGATCATTGAGCCATTTTATATTTATGGGTTCCCTGATTTTACCTGTGCCGTTGCTATTACAAAAGACAATAAAATTATTCTAGAGCGGATCTATCGCCATGGATTAGATATAGTGGCAACCGAATTACCAGGTGGTTGTGTTGACAAGGAAGATACTGATCCGAAAATTACCATTGCAAGAGAATTGTTGGAAGAAACAGGTTATCGTTTTGAGCAAATAGAATATTTAGGAGATACTTCACCCAACCCAACTACGAATACCAATCTCATGCATATGTTTCTAGCAACAGGCGGAGAATTTGATCCAACTGCTGAATTGGATAAGAATGAAGATGTGGAAGTCATATTGGTTTCGATGGATGAATTCCTGGACATGGTGAAAGAAAACAAATTCATTCAATCTATGCACATGACAGGAATATTTCTTGCTTTACAAAAATTAGGAAGACTGATCATTCAATAAAATTGCATGCGAGAACTGAAATGGAAAGTACTGTCAACAAAATATGTGTATGAGAACAAATGGCTTCATATACGTGCCGATAGTTGCATGTTGCCCGACGAAAGGATTATTGATCCGTATTTTGTTGTAGAAACTCCAAGCTTTTGCAATATGTTTATTGCAACTAAAGATGAAAGAATTGTGATGGTGCGCCAATACCGCTATCCGGTTGATCAGATAACATATGAGTTAGCCGGTGGGGTTATTGAAAAAGACGAAAACCCTCAAATGGCAGCATTACGTGAAATGCAGGAAGAAACTGGTTATAGTTCCCATGAAATAGAATATTTATTTAAGGCTGCCGCCAATCCTGCATTGATGAATAGTACCGCTTATTTTTTTCTTGCAAAGAATGCAGTAAAAATAGAATCCACCAATTTTGATGCATTGGAAGATATTGATGTGGTTAGCTTTTCTAAAGAGGAGTTCATTCACTTGCTGCATGAAAACAAATTACAGCATGGTGTTCAGTTAGGTGCTGTGTATGAGTCCATGATCAGATTGGGTTGGTTGCATTGGAAATAAAGCTGTTTTACAGGTTCACTTCTCCAACAACAAATACAGATCCACAAACAAGTATCATGTCCTTTTTATCCGCATTGGTCAATGCAGCCTGTACTGCAGCTTTCACTGTCGTATACGCTTCACCTTCTAATCTTAAATCTTCCGCCTTCCGCCTTAAATCTTCCGCCTCTAAAGCCCTCGGTATTTGTGCTTTTGTAAAATAGTAAGTGGCATGATGCGGAAGTAGCGCTAATACTTTTTCCACTTCTTTATCTTTCACCATGCCGATCACAATATGCAAGTGATTGTAGGTTGCGAATTCTAATTGTTCAGCGATCTGTTTGATACCATCTTCATTATGTCCCACATCGAGCACAACTACAGGATCATACTGAATCAGTTCCCATCTTCCATGCAGTCCTGTTAATTGTTTAACATGCGGCAATGCTTTTTGAATAGTAGGTATATCTGTTTTCCAACCTTTCAAATGTAATTGGTGTGCAGCTGCGAGAACAGTCAATAAATTCTTGGTCTGATAAATTCCGGGAAGGTCCAAATGATAGCTCTCTCTTGCATCGTTATTATGATGTGCCACTTCAACTATCAGTTGATGATGTTCATATTTCCAGTC
>CAIMKO010000246.1 GCA_903841915.1 uncultured Chitinophagaceae bacterium
AAGAAAGGCCTGTCATTAATGGTCACAAAGGGCATTCCGAAGAAAGCAATAAAATAGAAATAGCTCAGCCATGTTCTGATACTATAAAACTTTCCTTTAGGAGGTTTCTGGGCATAGACCCATTTACGTTTCCCTTTGTCATCTACTGTTGCTATTCTATCTCTGAAGCTTTCGCCTTCTGTCAGTGGTTCATTAACGTGATCTAAATTGTCGAACATATGTTAGGTTTTTGTTTAGTTGTTTAGATGAAAAGCATATGCGTACCCAAGCCCTCAGCTTGCTTATAGAAATCGCCGACAGTTAATACGCCATCCAGATCGACGTACATATCTTCTTTAGTATAATGGAACATTTCCATGGCTAATTTACAAGCCCATAATTTTACACCGGATGCTTTCAGGATATCCAAAAATTCTCGTACTTCAGGCATATCTAATTTTTCCATTTCTTTTTTCATCATGGAAGTCGCCAATGCTTCCATACCGGGCAGGCCGCCGATCATGGTTGGCATATGCATGGCAGGATTACCAACTGTTGCCACATGTAAATGATCCAGTTTTTTATTATGTAAAGCTTCCAGTCCGAAGAAAGTAAAGAACATCTCTGCTTCAATGCCTTCCATTCTGGCACCATTCGCTAAAACAAATGCAGCATAAACATTTTCGATCGATGCTTTAGAAAGAATGATCATCATCTTTCTGATCTCACCTTTATATTCACTCATGATTATTATTTTTAAATGTTATCAATTAAATACATCCTGCAGGTTTAGGAATGCCTGCAATTTTTGTTGCTGTTTTTAATGGCCCTACCGGAAATAATGCATAGAACTCTTTGATATCTACCACGCCGCTTTTACCGATCTTACGAATCGTTAAGGGTGATTCGTTCTTGAATTCATTTTGTACATAATTGATCACTTCCCAATGTTTGGGAGAAAGCACGATATTGTTTTCTGCAGCGATCTCTTCTGCGATCTCTTTATTCCATTCTGCAAAATTGGTCAAGTATCCTTCTTCATTTACCTGCACTGTTTTTTGTGCGATCGTCTTTTCCATAAAAAATATTTATTGATTAATTAAAGTTTTTTCCTGCTGTACTCATGTTGGCTGATACAAACGGAATGGGCGTGCCTTTTAATAATACATTCCAGTATATCCAGCGAAAAGCCAATTTCCCCCAATGATTCATTCGGCTTTCTTTCAATAATTGTAAAGGCCCAATGGCTGCAAATGGAAATTTTCCTTCCACCGGTTCATGGGTATAATTGAAATCGATCAATAATGCTTTGCTATCTCCTGTTTCAATAAAACAATTGGCATGTCCGTCGAATGCTGCTGCCAATGTTTCATTCTTTACAAAATGCAAAATGTTTTCTGTAAGGATATCCGCTTCAAAATGTGCAACAGAGCCTGCTTTGGAAGCCGGTACATTCGTTGCATCACCGATCACGAAAATGTTGGCATATGCTTTTGACTGTAATGTTTCTTTGTTGGTGGGAACATAATTTAGTTCATCACCCAGTCCTGATCTTTCCATTAATGCATCTCCTTTGTTTGTAGGAACTGTGACCAACAGATCAAATGGAACAACTTTTCCTCCGTAATCAACAATGGTTTTGTTTTCATTATCTACTTCAGAAATGGCAAAATCACTTTCGATAGCAATATTCTTTTCTTGCAATAAATGTTCTAATGCGGCCGTAGATTTTGGCTTTGTAAATGCACCACTTAAAGGCGTGACATAAGTAATGTTTACTTTGTCGCGCATTTTTTTATGCTGAAAATAACTATCGGCCAAGAATGCAAATTCTAATGGGGCAACGGGGCATTTGATCGGCATCTCTGTTATATGGATCACCAGATTACCACCCTGCCAGTCACGTAGTTTATTACGCAGCGCCAATGCGCCATCAAAGGTGTAAAAATCAAAAACAGATTGATACCATTGTTCACCATTCATTCCTTCTGTTTCTTCCGGAGCGATCTTGGCACCTGTGGCAATGATGAGCAGGTCATAATGCAATTGATCACCCCCTGCCAGTTGAATATAATTGTCTGACGCAACGATGCGGTCAATTTGCTTTGTGATGAGATTCACATCCGAAGGAATAAAGTCCTTGATGTTTTTAATGATATCTTCAGGTTTATAAATGTCAAAAGGAAGAAATAGATACCCCGGCTGATAATGATGTTCTGTTCTTTCATCTACAATATCGATGGCCCATTCTTTTCTGTTGAGTTTGTGGTGCAGATGATTTGCCATCATGGTACCTGCGGTTCCTGCACCCAATATCACCAATCGTTTCATAAAAATGTTTTAAATAAATGGAATGATCAGCACACAAAGTTCAAAGGGTATGGATCGACCTTCTGTGATGTTAGTTACATTCAAACATGATATTTCTCAGGAAAATGTCTCTGTGATCGGCGGAAGAAAAAATTGAATAAAAAAAGCCTCATTCATCAGAATGAGGCTTAAACCTTTTAAGGTTTTTAGGATTTTTGGTTTTTCAATAGGTCATAGGGCAATAAAAGCAAGCATAGTACTTATATATTTCAACAGGCCTGAATTACAGTGATTTTAAATTCTTTTTAATCTTCTTTAAGCGGATATTAATAAAACAGCCCCATTTCTTTCGAAACAGGGCCTGCATGTGTTTTGTTAAACGATACACTAAGAATAGATATTCGCAGCGGTATGTTATATATGCAGCGTAAATCTATTTAATTATTTTATTCGTCGAAATTAAGTTTTCACGAAAATGATAACAAATAGCAAAGTTTGAATGCAAGAGACCATGGCCTTTTTATTAAGTTTCAGCGGAGACAGTAATAAATTTTCTTAGATTTAATGGTGATTTTGTTCTGCTGAATCATTCTAACGATCAAATAGCCGCTATATGAAATTAATTCTTCGACGAAGTATGTTTAAATACTTCCTGTTGTTTGTACTATTGATCTCCTGTACCATTCAGGCACAGACCATCGCCTTGTCTGCTGATGCAAGTCAAACAGGTGGCGCAATTAAAGTATGGTTGCCATAAATGAAAGAAATAGAAACTAAATATATCAGTATGAAAAAAATATTTGTGATCGGCAGTGCAACGATGGACATGGTGGTGAAAGCAGATAAACATCCCTTGCCGGGAGAAACTTTATTAGGGGGCAACTTCTTGATGAATCCCGGTGGTAAAGGGGCTAATCAGGCTGTTGCCATTGCGAGGCTTGGCGGTGATCTGACATTTGTTGCCAAACTGGGTAATGATATTTTCGGCAAGCAGATCATTGAAGGTTTTCGAAAAGAAAACATGAACACTGAGTATATTTTTATGGATGAGCAGCATCCTTCCGGCGTTGCATTGATCATGGTGAATGCTGCCGGCGAAAATTGTATTGTTGTTGCAGCAGGATCGAATTCGAATCTACTGATGCGGGATATAGAAACTGTTCCTGATTTAAAGGATGCCGAGATCATTTTGATGCAACTGGAAATACCTATGGATACGATATTTGCCATTGCAAAGAATGCAAAATCAAATCATCAAAAGCTGATTTTAAACCCTGCACCCGCACAGCATTTAAGTAATGAATTATTGAATGGATTGTTTTTAGTAACACCTAATGAAACAGAAGCTGCCATCCTTACGGGCATTGAAGTTACTGATGATAGATCAGCAGAGAAAGCTGCCGATGTATTATTGAGTAAGGGTGTTGAAAATGTGATCATCACTCTGGGTAAACAAGGTGCTTATTATAAAAACAAAGAACGATCATTCAGTATAAAAGCGCCGGAAGTAAAAGCAATCGATACAACAGCAGCAGGGGATACTTTCAGCGGTGCATTGGCAGTTGCGCTTACAGAGGATATGGACTGGAAGAAGGCAATTGAATTTGCAGTAACGGCTGCATCGATTTCAGTAACAAGAATGGGAGCGCAGGCATCTGTTCCATATCGAAATGAAGTTTCAATCATGCTATAAAATCTATCGTATGTTTATTGTAGAAAATTACAGTCTGGCCATCTTTTTTTGTGTGATCACCATGTTCTGCTGGGGATCATGGGCGAATACAACCAAACTTACCCATCAGGAATGGCGTTTCGAATTATTTTATTGGGATTATGGCTTTGGTATTTTGCTCACCACTTTATTATTTGCTTTTACATTGGGAAGTCAAGGTAATGCCGGCAGAGCTTTTTTGGATGATCTGCAGCAGGCCGGTAATGATAATATACGCTTAGCCATAATCGGGGGGTGTGTTTTTAACCTTGCCAATATTTTATTGGTGGCTGCCATCGCCATCGCCGGAATGTCGGTTGCCTTTCCTGTTGGTATTGGCATTGCCTTGGTATTGGGTGTCATTGTAAATTATATTTCCAATCCGCAGGGAAATCCGGTACTGATCTTTAGCGGAGTGGCATTGATCGTTATTGCTATTTTTCTGAATGCAAAAGCGTATCAGAAATTGCAATCAACGGCAAATGTTTCCGGAAAGGGATTGATACTCTCTGTGATCAGTGGTTGTTTAATGGGTCTGTTTTATAAATATGTTGCTGATTCAATGGTAAAAGATTTTGTGCATCCGGAAGCCGGGAAATTAACACCCTATACTGCGTTGCTGTTTTTTGCAGTTGGCGTCGTACTCAGCAGTTTTGTTTTCAATTCCATTCAAATGAAAAAACCATTTATTGGAAAAGCTATTTCTTTTGCAGATTATTTTAAAGGGAAAACGAAAGATCATCTGATCGGGATATTTGGCGGGTTGATCTGGTGCATTGGTATGTCTTTAAACATCATTGCTTCAGGCAAAGCAGGGCCTGCTGTTTCTTATGGCTTAGGTCAGGG
>CAIMKO010000247.1 GCA_903841915.1 uncultured Chitinophagaceae bacterium
ACTGAATTAAATGTACAATACCCATCACAACAGGTTGATATCAATGGAATGATCGGGAAAATGAGCCGCTTAAAGAAAGCCACTGCTTTATTCAAAGTCAACTGGCTTGACGGAGCCCCTATTCCGCAAATCATTTCATCTACCAATCAAACAGGCATACAGATTGAATATGATCCTCTTCATTTCGCTGCTTATGCACAGGATTTCATGAAGAATTATAAGTTGATCGCCGACATCATGAGTCATACATTTGTAAATAGGCCGACCATAGAAAAATGCAAGCACTATTTAGCAAACGAATGATGATAATCAGAAAATATCAAAATAAGGTAAGAAGCATTTGTTTGCTGCTTACCTTATTTTTTTTGATTCATCAACTTGCCATTTCTCAGATAAATGGTTTTAATCTTAGTGAAGCATGCAAACAATTGCCTCATATCAACGGAGAAAACAGGAATGCCGCTTATCTATATACTACAGCGGGCAACAAGTTATATTGCATCGGTGATCAGGCAGGTGCATTTCCTCAAGTTGGTTTTCATGTGCCCGGTGAAATGGGCGGTATCTGGCAGCAACCCATCAAACTGATGGATGGCTTTGGTTTCAGCATACAAGACATTCAAAGCGCCCGCATCACAAACCCGGTTTGTGACAGTTTCATTTCTTATTCATTCGCAACAAAATTTCATTTTCAGATCCCTGATCAACATATCAGCATTGTACAAACACAGTTTGTTCCGGATGATATGCAGGTACTGGTTGTAGAATATAAAATTCAAAACAATTCTACCCTTCCTATAAAGTTCAACTTTCTATTGCATGCAGATATTAACCTGATGCCTGTTTGGTTGAGTGAGAGATTAAACATTCAGGATGGAAATGATCAACTTCAATCCTTCGACAACAATCGGCATTTGCTCAGTTTCAAAGACAGCCTCAATAAGTGGTATACCGGCATTGGGTTTGAGGATGCAGCCTTCAAATTAAAAGAAACAAATAAGACCGTTTATAAAGGGAAGGGCATTCAGGCAATGCTAACAATGCAATGCGATCTTGCAGCCGGATCTTCACAATACTTTCGATTCTACATTTCGGGCTCTACAAAGGACAGCAATGAGATCAGCAGAAATGTCAATACGACAAAAACCAAGCTTCCTTATTTGTTTGAAGAAAAGAAAAAGCGGTATCAAACAATTGAAAGAACCGCAGAAATAATTGTTCCTGATACTTTATTGCAAACAGCCTATAACTGGAGTAAATATGCAACAGACTGGCTGAGGAGAGATATTCCCGGTCTGGGTAGCGGACTAAGTGCAGGGCTTCCTGATTATCCATGGTTCTTCAGTAATGATCAGGCAGCCACATTCATGGGATTGACAGGCTGCATGCCGGCAAAGCTTTTCATAGATGCATTCAACATGCTAAAGCGCGTTTCAGATAAAGCGAATGACAGCAGCGGAAGGATCATACATGAGGTTTCTGCCAATGGCGTTGTGTATGAAAAAGGTAAGATGCAAGAGTCGCAGTTGCATATCATTGCAGCCTGGCAAATATATAAATGGACGGGCGATCTGAATTTCCTGAAAGAGAATTATGCTTATGCAAAAAAGACCTGGTATTGGTTACAGCAGCATGACAGTAATCACAATGGTTATATCGAAGGATACGGCGGTGTTGAAATTGAAGGATTAAACGATGAGATGCTCGATGTTCAAATTAATACTTACTTATTCCTGGATGTAATGAGCAAAATGGCAATACTGCTCAACGACAGCATTGCCGCCAAAGATTATGCAGCAAAAGCAATACAGCTCAAAGTCAATATCAATAAAGACTGGTGGGTGGAATCTGAAAAATGTTATGCTGATTTTTTAAGCAGTAAAGAAAAAGCATTGGCCATTATTGATGATGCATTGGCCAAACGTGTTCA
>CAIMKO010000248.1 GCA_903841915.1 uncultured Chitinophagaceae bacterium
AAGGGTTTTTTATTATCCAGGCCGGAAATACTTCGGGCAATGGATCGCGTAATGGGGATAGGGTAGGACGTAAGAAGATTAATCCAATAAAAATTCATGCAATTACCAGATACATAAACGAATGAAAAAACTAATTGGGATTTTATTAATTGGGATTTTGTTGGATTCCTGTTTAACGGTAAGGCGGGTCGAGCGAAACTGTGATTTGTTTGCCAAAATATGCGGAACAGGAACAACGACCGAAATTCAGTATAAAGATACAACGATCTTTATAAACCGGGATGTTCCGGTTTATCTTCCCAGGGATACAGCTTACATTAGGGGACAGGTAACCATTGACACCCTGGGGGCGCAAATGCAACAGGAAATCATTAATGATGGAATGGTGACAATCACCGCCAAGGTAAAAGATTCGAAACTTACTGCCAGTGGTTACATAAACCGGGATAGCCTGGTGGCAAACATCAGGGATTCTATTTTGATTAAGAATGCCATCAGGCAAAGCAGCTCTAAAACGACCGTGACTATCCGGGAAAAATACATACCTGGTTTTTACCGGTTTACATTCTGGTTCGCAGTCATTGAATGGGCTGCGCTGTTAATTTTTGGAGCGTTAAAGATTCTAAAGATGAAGTTTATAAATTAGTAGCAGCGTAATAAACCAACCGTTAAACCTGGCTTTTATTCGATCAATGTGATAGCAGATTGTTGATCTTCTTTTCCAATATTGTAATAGCGGGCGAAGGCTTTTGAATTTTCGGAATGTCCTGACATTGAAGCTATAATTTCATTCTTAGCTCCTTTGTGATGGAGCCCACCAATAAAGACCCTTCTGGCCATGTGTGTGGAGGCAAGATCTGCTATTGATTTTTGGATGCTTTTACGAGTTTTCGGATCAATGATTGTAACCATCCTAACTAACTTTTGATCCTTAAAAAGCAGTTTTAAAGACAGGTTATATTTTTGATCTGTTATATAGGACACCAAATCTCCATTTGGTAGGTTGTATTTAGCAATAATTGCCAAAGCTTTTTTAGTCAATGGTACCCTGGCAACACGGGGTTTATTTTCTTTTGTTTTTCCGGCTATATATTCGATGCACCCATCAATAATATTAGAGTGTTTTAAGGTTGTCAGGTCTCCAACCCTACATCCAATAAAACATTGTAAAATGAAGATGTCACGAACATGTGCCAATTCCGGATCTTCTATCTGAGCCTCGAAAAGTTGGTCCCTTTCCTCTAATGTAATGAATATAGGATCACCATAACTTTCAGAATCAATTTTAAACGCTTTAAACGGATCTTTTGTCGTCCATTCCATTCTATAGGCATAGCTGTAAAAGGCTCTTAGCCGTTTTAATTCGGAACTAAGTGTATTTCGTCCGATAACTTTCATTAAATCTTTTCGAAAATCTGTGAGATATTGTGCATCGAGGTTCTCAAAAGTTGTATCAGCCCTGTATTTAAATACTTTATTGTAGGTAGTGGTCAGATGCTTTTTACGACCAGGACTTACCGGAGCTTCATCAATGTATTTTTTAAAGTATTGAAAAAAGCTTACTTCTTTTGGTGGGATGATCTCGATTTCTTCTTTATTGATATTCTTTTTTAGATCTTCACGCAATTG
>CAIMKO010000249.1 GCA_903841915.1 uncultured Chitinophagaceae bacterium
TCTCTTCTATATCGATCTTGGTTATTTCCGGTTCTGCAGGTTTTATTTCTTTTACCGCTGGAGGTGCTGTTACAACTTTAACTTCTTCGACTATAACCGGTTTTTCAATTTTTGGTTCTTCTTTTACAACAGGTGCCGGTGGTGGTGCGACCGGTTTTTTCTCTTCTTTTCTGAACGTGATCTCTTCCTCGTCTCTTTTCTTCTTTGGTTCTCCGCTGCCGCCTTTTGGAATTTCTACCTGATCAGCTTTGTTCTTTGCAACTTTGTCGCCCTGAAACTCGGCCTGCAAGGCAAAATACATTTCTTCCGAAAGCTTTGCAGTGGGCTTCAGATCATCTTTACTAAATCCTTTCTTTCCCAAAAAGTCAATGATGGTATCCTGTCCAACATTAAACTCTTTAGCTGCGGCTAATAATCTCGGTAATTTCAGTTCTGACATTCAGTTTTTTTATTTTGTCCATCGATCCCGATCTGTACATCGTGATCTTTTATTTTATTATAAGTGAGACCAACTTACGCACTGTAATGATGCATCGTTTGATCGCACTTTGGTGCTTTTCAATCTTTCTTCAACTATTCCTTATCAAATTCAGCCTGTAATATTTTTCTTACATCATCAATTGTTTCTTTTTCCAGATCAGTTCTTCTTTCCAGATCTTCTGCTGTTAAATTCAATACGCTTCTTGCCGTATCGCAGCCCACACGTTTAAATTCATCAATGACCCATGTTTCAATTTCATCGCTAAATTCATCCAGGTCGATATCAAATTCATCCGTTTTTTCTTCATCTTCTCTAAACACATCCAGTTCAAAACCGGTCAGTTCACATGCCAATTTAATATTCACACCGCGACGTCCGATAGCCAGCGAAACCTGATCGGCTTTCAGATACACATCCGCTTGTTTCTTCTCATTATCAATATTCATGTAACTGATCTTTGCGGGAGTTAATGAACGTTGTATCAATAATTGAATATTCGAAGTGAAATTGATCACATCGATATTTTCATTCTTTAGTTCACGAACAATACCGTGAATACGACTTCCCTTCATACCTACGCATGCACCAACCGGATCGATACGATCATCATAAGATTCAACGGCCACTTTTGCTCTTTCTCCCGGATCACGCACGATCTTCTTAATGGCGATCAATCCGTCGAATATTTCAGGTACTTCTATTTCTAATAATTTAGCAAGGAACAAAGGACTTGTTCTGGACAAGATGATCACCGGTGTATTATTCTTGATATCCACTCTTGCAACAACGGCACGAATGTTTTCTCCTTTCTTAAAATAATCCTGCGGGATCTGTTCTGATTTTGGAAGTATCAATTCATTGCCTTCTTCATCCAGTAACAACACTTCTTTCTTCCAAACCTGGTAGACTTCAGCAGAGATAATATCACCTATTCTGTCGCCATATTTTTTGATCAAAACATTTTTCTTCAGATCACTGATACGGCTTGCCAGTGTTTGTTTTGCAGCAAGAATGGCCCTGCGACCAAAATCGAGCATATCCACTTCTTCATATAATTCTTCACCCACTTCGAAATCGGGTTCAATTTTTACAGCTTCTGTATAAGCGATCTCGGCCAATGGATCGTTCACTTCTCCGTCTTCAACGATCATACGGCGACGGATAATTTCCAGATCACCTTTTTCAGCGTTTACGATTACATCGAAGTTCTCATCACTTCCGTATTTTTTGCGCAATAAGGTTTTGAATACATCTTCTACAACTTTCATCATCGTTGGACGATCTAAGTTTTCTGCGTCTTTAAAATCCTGAAATGCGTCAATCAGATTGATACTTGCCATATCTCGAATGTTTTTTTGTACGTTCTCTTTGCCTTTGATATTAAGTCAAAAACTCAGAATTTAATTTGAACTGTTGTTGATTTTATATGATTAAATGGAATAACCAGTTGTTCTGTCACAGCCTTTTTTCCCTTGCCCTCTGTATGTTCTATTAAAATATCCGCTTCTGTTACTGTAATGAGTTTCCCTTCTTTTTTGGACCCGTCTTCGAACAAAACTTCTATTTCTCTGCCGATATTTTTCACGTACTGCCGATGCATTTTCAGGGGCTCGTCCAATCCCGGGGAAGATACTTCCAAACTAAAATCTCCATCGGGATACAGATCACTTTCTTCGATCATCTTATATAATCTGCGATTGAACTGCACGCATTTTTCGATGGGCAAGCCGTTATCGCCGTCTAAGAAGACTTTAATATTATTAGTAGGCTTTATTTTAATGCTCACGCAGAAATACTCGGTTTCCGATTCCAAAAGGGTCTTTACCCACTGTTCTGCTTGTTGTATTTGTGCTTCTGTTGCCATAGGTATAAAGAAGAAGGGAACGAAATCGTTCCCTTCTTTTGTTCTTTTTCCAATGCAAATGTAATGTAATGATGACTTATGTTCCAAATTTAAGATGGAAGAAAATCGGCTTTCCTTTAACAATTTCTGATACTATGGAATCTTTTCAGGCTTTACCTTTACAGCTATGTTTAAGTTTATTATCTGGGGTGTTGTTATTTATTTGATCTACAAATTTGTATTTGAACTGATTGTTCCGGTTAGTAAAGCGGCTACGCAAATGCAGGACAAACTAAAACAAATGCAGGAAATGCAACAGCGCCAAACCCAACAACAGCAGGCACAGGAGCCTGTTACAAAGGCAAAAGCTACACCCAACAGCGATGATTATATCGATTACGAAGAGGTGAAATAATTTCTTTCCTTATAATTTCAAGTCCAACACCGTCATTGGCGGCGCTAAATGCACTATTTGTAATCCAGTTTTGGCAGCAGCTTCCACATTAATCAACGTATCATCAATAAATAGTGTTTCTGCCGGATTCAATTTTTGTTCTTCGATGATCCTTTGGAAAGAAGCCATATCGGGCTTACGCATACCCATTTCGTGCGAATAATAGGCCTTGATGAAATATTGATTGAAATCTGTGATCCCGGTCTGTCTCTTCACCGTTTCAATAAAAGCATCATAATGTACATGATTGGTATTGCTGAATAAATAGAGCTTGTATCGCTTCTTTAATTCACCCAGCCAAATGATCCTTTCCATCGGAAAGTCCAGCAGCATTGCATTCCAGGCCTTTTTTATCGCTTCGTCCGGCATATTTACACCGCTTAGTTTTCTTAATCCTTCATAAAAAGCCTCATTGCTGATCCTACCCGTTTCCATATCGGCAAACAGGGGTGAGTAGTGATGCTGCGTAAACAGCTCGGAGAAATTGACTACTCCCAGATCGATAAATGCCTGTTCCGTTCTTTTATAATCAAGGTTCATGAAAACCCCGCCCAGGTCGAAAATGATATTTTTAATACTGCTCATACAAACAAAAATAGCAGGAACATTTAAATTGAAATGAGATAATCTGCTATTTGAGGGGTTTTTTCAGTACAAGACAAGGCAGTCAAATTCGGGTATAAGCCACATATAACCCATATATAAGCCTCATATAAGCCACATATAAGCTACCTCTTTAAGATGAGGTTCATATCTGGGTTATATGCGAGTCAATTATTGTTTGTTCGAGGAATAAATAGGGCTCAGACTGCTGTTTGGCATACAGTATCTACCCTATAAAATTCTTTGTATCATGAAAAATATATCAAGA
>CAIMKO010000250.1 GCA_903841915.1 uncultured Chitinophagaceae bacterium
ATTTTTCTAAAACTAACAGGCTTTAGTTTTAAAAATTGTTAACAAAGAGCTCTATCCTTGAATTGTATTCAGAGAAAATGGCCAGTCCTTTATCAGATACCTGGTTGGGCCGGTCTGCCAGTTGAACATAAGAAACTTTGTTTTTATATCCATTTCTTCGTGATCTCTTGCTACCTGCTAGCTATTTTATTGCAGGGCTCTCGAAGAACTCCCGAAGAAAGCAGCAAAAAGGCACGAAGAAGACCATAATCAGGTATAAAGAGTGGCTGTCTTGGGCAAATGGGGTGCTTTTCCTAGTTTGGGGCTGACCAAACCTTTGTTGCATCGCTCATTTTTTGGCAACCGCAGCAATTTACAAAAGGGAAGATCAAAAGTATCTCAGGTATACTTTACATCCCGAGCATCAGGGGTATAAAAGAAAAAAGCCCTTCCGTGGAAACGGAACGGCCTCTAACGATTGCTTGCCATATGAAAAATAGTTAACCACACATGTTCTGCAAGCGAGAACTTATCTTACACACAGTTCAAATTACTTCTTAGTAGAATCTTTCTTAGTAGAATCGATTGCAACTTTAGCTGTATCAACTTTCTTAGTTGTATCAACTGCAGTTTTAGTAGAATCAGCAGCAGGAGCTTCAGTTTTTGCACCGCCGCAAGCTGTCATTACGCTAGCAATAGCTAGGATCGCGAATAATTTTTTCATTGTTGTGAGCTTTTTGTTGTTAGTGAATTTTGAAGTTAATACCGGGATGGGCTATAAAGTAACCCGCCTAATGAAAGTTTTTTGAAAAATTTTTTTTAGCCCCTTTTTGGGTTACTTTTATCCCTCTTCTAGTATTAAACAAGAGATAGTGAAAGCAGAGTTTACTGAACAAGCATTATTAAAAGGATTGGCGAACAATGATTCTAAAGCCATCGAGGCCTTATATAAGGACAATTTTAATATGGTTCAGGCTTTCATTCTCAATAACAATGGCTCTTATGATGATGCCAGAGATATTTTTCAGGAAGCAATGATTGCGCTGTATGAAAAAGCAAAAAGCGACTCATTTGTTTTAACCTCTAAAATTAACACGTATGTATATTCCATATGCAGGCGACTCTGGCTTAAGCGATTACAGCAGATTGGCCGGTATTCAAACCAGATTGACAGCTTTGAAGAAACTGTGGCTGTTGAAGAAGACCTTGAGATTCACGAAAAACGCAATGCTGAGTTTGCGATAATGGACAGAGCCTTGAATAGTTTGGGTGAACCTTGTAAAAGTTTGTTGGAAGGGTATTATGTGAAGAAGATGGACATGCAGAACCTGGCGAAAGAATTCGGATACACGAATGCAGATAATGCGAAGAACCAGAAATATAAATGTTTGATACGTTTAAAGAAATTGTTCTTTGCTCAATATAATATCGGAGAATAAGTACCATGGAAGACAGCATATTAATACAAGCGATCGAACGTTATTTGGAAGGCACCATGTTGCCGGCCGAAAAAGCGTATTTCGAAGAGCTTCGCAAAAATACCCCGGAGATCGACCAGATGGTGGTTGAACACAATATGTTCCTACACCAAATGGACAGTTATTCCGATCAACGTAATATGAAGCATGCATTGCATGATATTCATACCAAACTACTCGAACGCGGTGATATCAATGAAGGCGGCGAACTCAGTACAAAAGGCCGTGTTATCCAATTATACAATAAATACAAAAAAGTTACTGCCATTGCAGCTATTGTGGGTGGTGTGATTGCGCTGGTAATAAGCGGTTTGACCTTATACCTTTCTCCCGCCAGCAGTAATCAAATACAGGAATTAAAAAGAGAAGTTGAAAGCGTAAAAAGAAATCAACAATATCAGGGTGCTAAATTAAAAGAAGTTGATTCTAAACTTCCCAAAGATGCAGTACTTACCGGTGGCGGTTCAGGATTCCTGATCGATGCCAAAGGTTATATCATTACCAATGCACACGTTTTAAAAGGATCTTCTTTCGCCAATGTGATCAATAATAATCATGATGAATTTAAAGCTAAGATCATTTATCGCGATGAGGTAAGGGATCTGGCCATTTTAAAGATCGATGATGAAGATTATACGGCTTTGAAAAGCCTGCCTTATGGTTTCCGTAAGTCCGATCTGGATCTGGGAGAAGAAGTTTTCACATTGGGTTATCCTCGTAACGACATCACATATAATAAAGGTGATCTGAGTGCTAAGACCGGTTTTAACGGCGACAGTACCAGATGGCAATTAGAAATGAATGCCAATCCGGGAAACAGCGGTGGTCCGGTATTAGACAAGAACGGCGAAGTGATCGGGGTATTGAGCACTCGTGAAAAACAAGCCGAAGGTGTTGCTTTTGCGATCAAGAGTAAAAATATCTTTAAACTGATCGACGAAGTAAAAGACACAGATACCTCTGTTCAAAAAATCAAGATCGTATCGCATTCTTCTATGAAGGGAGCCGAAAGATCAACACAGATCAAACAAATGGAAAACTGCGTTTTCTTAGTGCAGGCCTTCAATAAAAAATAGTATTAGTATTACCGGGGGGTATATTAATTACAAAATCCTGTTCATTTGAACAGGATTTTTGTTTTGTATGTGTTGAATAGCATCAGATCAATTCAAAAGAAAGATCATTAAGCCCATAAATTATTGGGGTATTCTCCACTTGCTACCAATGCATCAATGCTTGCCTGCACAACAGGTGCATCTTCCTTATAAGTTACACCAAACCATTGCGCAGAAGTAGGGATCACTTTCACATGACCTTTGCCTGATTGTACAAATTGGTCAACCACCAACGGAATGAAGAATTCACCTTTTGGATTGTTGATCTCTTTATCTAAAAACTGATGGAATAAGGTCTCACTGTAATTGATCACATTGGCGGAGAATCCAAAGAAATTCATACTCACACTGGCATGCTCACTAACTTCATGCAAACCGCTTTCGTCTTCAAAAGTAATGATGCCTTTTTCATTGCGATAGATCTTTGTGCGTTCTTTGATATCGGTAAGATGACCTTTTGCATCTACTTCACAAACGCCGCGACTTACACTTCCATTATCACTTAATGTTTTCTTTAGTTCATACCCGATGATCGCGTAACAATCATCAGCTACATCCTTTGTAAGAAACTGATAGGCTTTTGCAAAACCATCGCGCCCGTAAAAATCATCGGCATTGATCACAGCAAAGGGTTCGTTCACTTTTCCTTTGCAACATAATACAGCATGTGCTGTTCCCCATGGTTTAGTTCTTTCAGCAGGAATGGTTTTTCCTTCCGTAAAAGATTCTAATTTCTGATATACATAATCAGTAGCGATCTTCCCTTTCAATTTAGGTTCAACGATATTCTTGAAAGCTTCTGCAAAATCTTCGCGGATTATAAAGACAACTTTACCAAAGCCTGCTTTGATCGCATCATAAATACTGTATTCCATGATCGTTTCGCCACTAGGGCCGAATGACTGTGTTTGCTTCATGCTACCGTAACGGCTGGCCATTCCTGCAGCTAATATCACCAAGGTGGGTTTCATAATTATTAGTTTTATATATCAAAATTACTGTTTCACAATAGTACAGCCAATAAATTTGCAGAATATGAATCTCCCGCTTGATTTTGATAAGGTCTGCATACAGCCCATGCTATATGATGTATGGGCAGCAAGATCAATAGAAGTAAGCGTTTTGAGGATCGACAGATTACATCCGGTGATCAGTGGCAATAAATGGTTTAAACTAAAATATCATCTTATAGATGCCGCAGATAAAGGCTTTGGGACCATTGCGAGTTTTGGCGGGGCTTATTCTAATCATCTCGCAGCTACTGCCTTTGCCTGTAAAGAAGCAGGTTTAAAAAGTGTCGGCATCATCAGAGGAGAAAGAGATGCGCATTTATCGCACACTTTACAACAGGCAGAAGATGACGGCATGCAATTGATCTTTGTCAGCAGAAATGATTTCAAAGACACGGAGCATATCAAAGTGCAATTTTCGAAGCCTGATTGGTATTGGGTAAATACAGGTGGTTATAGTATCCTGGGTGCAAAGGGTGCGGCTGAGATATTTAACTGGATCGATGATAGTTACACGCATATTCTTTGTGCAACCGGATCCGGAACGATGATGGCGGGATTAATTAAAGCTGCAAAACTGCATCAAACGATCATTGGTATCAATTCAATGAAGAATAAAACATTACTGGATGATGTAACATTTTTATTGACTGCCGATGAAGTACAAAAGAAATATGTTTTACTGCATGATTATCATTTTGGCGGATTTGCCAAACACCCTCCTTCATTGATCGACTTCATGAAAAAGGTTTGGCAGGAACATCAATTACCTACTGATATTGTTTATACAGCTAAACTGTTATTTGCAGCATTTGATCTGATAGAAAAAAACTTTTTTCAGAGTAACAGCAAACTGATGATCATTCACAGTGGCGGATTACAGGGCAACCTGTCTTTAGCATCGAATACTTTACCTTTTTAGATAAACGCGCTGATATTATATTTGCTTAGATGAAAGGAATAAAAAGATGCATATTGGGCTTGATCATTCTTCTATTTTGCGTGACCACAAAAGGCAATGCACAATCACCTACTATTGATTTTACTTTGAACGATCTGGGTAAGGATAGGATAAAGATCAGTTGGAAGAATACCTATGAAACTTGTGTACAGCTTGCAGTTCAATGTTCCTTTGACAGTCTTAAATTCTTCCACACTATTTTAAATGCACAATCACCGGCATTACCTGATAATGGTTTTGTTTATAAGAACAATCATCCTGATTCCAAGATCTATTATCGTATTTTCTTTGTGCTGAACGGCGGGAATTATTTTTTCACGAGATCAAAATCAATATCAGCTGAAACGGTTCCTGCAGAAGAGCCCGCACCGATCATTACAGCAGCACCTGAAGAGATCAGGATCGAAGACATTCCTTTCCTATCAAGAAAAAGAAGGGTAAATTCGGATATCATCAGTTCGGAAAATCCAACACTGAAGAAGAACTCTCCTACTACCTTAGCAAAGACCCCCGAAAAGAAATTCATCCATATCTATTTCCATTCGAAAGACTCTCTGATACAGACTGTAGAATATCCTGATTATAAAATTTTCAAGGATAGTATCAGCAGCAAAACAAAAGATACATTGTATGCCATCTCCCGGTATGATGTAATACTAATGCCTTTTGTACCGAAATATGTGTGGAAGCCATCCACTTTTATTTTTACCAATCATACCGGCTATGTTACTATCAATATTCCTGATGCAACCATGCATCATTATCGTATCGTTTTTCTGGAAGAAGATGGTTCTTCACTTTTTGAAATAAAGCATGTAAAAGAAGCCGAATTGGTTTTAGACAAAACAAATTTTGTACATGCAGGCTGGTTCAAATTCGAATTGTTTGAAGACGATAAATTAAAGGAGAAGAATAAATTATATCTCGATAAGGAATTTTAATAATCAGCCACGAATGCACGAATAAGATTATTTGATAACGATTCGTGCACCTGCACTGCCGGTAGGCAAGTTCGTGGCAACAAAAAATTTTAGATGATCACTGCATCAAACACCATTTCAAAATTGCGTTTTACTTTTACTTTTACTTCATTCATATCCACTTCCCTTCCCAATTCTTTTTGCAGTGAAGTAACCTGTTTGTTTTGTATGCCGCAGGGAATGATGAAATTAAAATAGTCCAGATCGGTATTTACATTCAAAGCAAAGCCGTGCATGGTGATCCAGCGACTGCACTTGATACCCATTGCACAGATCTTTCTTTCGCGTCCCATTGTTTCTGTATCCAGCCAAACGCCGGTCTCCCCTTTGCTTCTCTCTCCTTTTAGTCCATATTCAGCCATCGTAAGTATGATCACTTCTTCCAGACTTCTCAAATACCAACCGAGATCAGTTTTGAATTTATCAAGATCAAGAATAGGATATCCTACTAATTGTTGCGGGCCGTGAAAAGTGATATCACCGCCACGATTGATATGAAAGAATTCAATGCCTTTTTGTTTCAGGCCTTCTTCATTGAGCAATACATTTTCTACATGACCACTTTTGCCCAGGGTATATACAGGAGGATGTTCAACAAATAAGAGATGATTGATAGTAGGTAGTAGATCCTCAGCGGTCGACGGTTGACGATTGGCGGTTGACTTCCTCTCAACATTCTGTTTCAATAAAACTTCCTGCAAGTCCCACGATTCTTTGTAAGAACGCAAACCCAGGTCTTTAAAGAATATCTCCTGTTTCATGATGCGAAAATACGGGGATGAGATTAATTTATGAGAATATGGAAATACATAGGCTGAAAGTACAAGTTTAGGCAAAGGTCAATGCACTAATCAATCATGGCTTACATTTGCAGATATGAGTGAAGAGATCGATATACAACAGGAAGAGACCAACGAAGAGCTCTATGAACGAAAGGAGTTTGTTATTGCGAAGGGACAGGAACCGATCAGAATTGATAAATGGTTGCAGGCAAGCATTGAAGGCGCTACGCGTAATAAGATCCAGAAAGGGATCGAATCAGGTTTTTTAACTGTGAACGGCAAGATCGTTAAGAGCAATTACCGCACGAAACCCGGTGATGAAATTGTATTACTGAGTTTGATCAATCCTGAATACACCGAATTAAAGCCGGAAGATATTCCTTTGAATATTGTGTATGAAGATGAGGATGTGCTGGTGATCAATAAAGTTCCAAACATGGTAGTGCATCCCGGTGTTGGAAATTACAGCGGCACATTGTTGAATGGTGTGGCATATCATTTACTTCAACAAAACCCAACATTGAGTGAAGAAGACCTGCCACGTTATGGTTTGGTACATCGTATTGATAAGAATACAACCGGTTTGATCGTGTTGGCAAAAAATGCAGAAGCTGCAGCACATTTGGCAAAACAGTTTTTCAACCATACGGTACAAAGAAAATATGTGGCAGTAGTTTGGGGTGATCTGCTGGAAGATAATGGGACTATTGAAGCACATATTGCCCGGCATCAGCAATACCGTAAAATGTTTACGACCTATCCTGAAGGAGAGATCGGTAAACATGCCATCACCCATTATAAAGTGCTGGAACGATTTAATTATGTAACGCTGGTGGAATGTGTTTTGGAAACAGGAAGAACACATCAGATAAGAGTACACATGAAATACCTTGGTCACACTTTATTCAATGACTGGGAATATGGCGGCGATAAAATTTTAAAAGGCACTGTCTATACCAAGTACAAACAGTTTGTTGATAATTGTTTTGAGATCTGTCCGCGTTGTGCGCTGCATGCAAAAACACTGGGCTTTGTACATCCGAGAACCAATAAGGAAATGTTCTTTACAACAGATTTGCCTGATGATATGCAGCAACTGATCGATAAATGGAGGAGATATATTATGAATGTAAAAATGATTGATTGATCGCTGCACTGAAAAATATCGCTAAAAAAATAATGCAGTTCTCTCCTGTTGCATTCACCAAGAATGAACAATACGATAGACTTACAAATAAAATTATAAAAACAGTTTGCAAGCCCGATAGTGTTTGCGTTGATGTGGGTGCACACAATGGAAAAATATTATCGATGATGATGGAGGCGGCACCTCAGTCTGCTCATTATGCTTTTGAACCAATACCTGAGTTATTTCAATTACTAAAAAAGAAATTTCGCAGAAATGCCAAAGTGTATTGTGTGGCATTGAGCGATAGAAAGGAAACAGCTTCTTTTAATTTGGTGCTGACGGATATGGCTTACAGCGGATTAAATAAAAGGGCTTACGATAAAAAAGAAAAAGACACTTATATTTTTGTAGAAACAGAATTATTGGATACCATTATTCCTGCTGAAACAAAAATTGCATTAATAAAAATTGATGTAGAAGGTGCAGAATTATTGGTGATGAAGGGTGCATTGCAAACTATTCAGCGATCAAAGCCGTTGTTGTTATTTGAGTTTGGCAAAGCAGGTGCTGAAGCATATGATTATAATGATGCTGTTATGTTCCAATTCATTACAGAAACATTGCAATACCATATTTATACTTTGCAGGATTGGTTAAAAACAAAAACGGCATTGAACCAAGTTGGGTTTTCAGATTATTATTATTACGGCAAAGAGTTTTTCTTTGTGGCAGAAGCCAAGTAAGTTTTTTTACCACAGAGCCACGGAGTTAAAGAGATGCGCAGAGGAATGAATTGCCACAGGTTGAAACCTGTGGATCAATAATAAATTAACTATTAGGCTTTAGCCGCTTAACTGATGGGTTAATGAATGGCTAAAGCCTTTTGTTTTATATCTATTATCCCCAAGCTAAAGCTTGGGGCAATTGAAAAAAGCCTAATACTTGTTAAATCTTCTACTCCAAAATACTAATTGCAGCTTCATTTCGTTTATCTGAAAAATAAAGTGTATGTTTGCACTTCATATTCTCTTTCTTAGAAGACTAGATAACTTTCCTTCCGCAATAAAGCTCATCAAGTCATAAGTTTTTGAGCATATACAAATTTTAGCCGCACTCTAGTTTCAATACTTAGTATTGGTTAATCATTATTTAATTTAAACAAATACAATTTGTCATTTATCAAATTACAAGTCATTGCGCCCATATTAAAAGCGCTTGACACAGAAGGCTATACAACGCCTACACCTATTCAAGAACAAGCTATTCCCGTTGTATTGCAGGGACGAGATTTATTAGGCTGTGCACAAACCGGCACAGGTAAAACAGCAGCATTTGCTATTCCTATTTTACAAAAATTATACGAGCAAAAAACAGACGACAGAGCTCCGAAGCAAATCAAAGCTTTGATCTTAACACCTACCAGAGAATTAGCCATTCAGATCAATGAAAGTTTTGAATCTTATGGTAAACATACCGGACTGAATCATTTAGTGATCTTTGGTGGTGTTTCTCAACAGGCACAAACCAATGGCTTGCGTCGTGGTGTTGATATTTTGATCGCCACTCCCGGAAGGTTATTAGATCTGATGCAACAACGTTTTGTTTCCCTACAGCATTTACAATTCTTTGTACTGGATGAGGCAGACAGAATGCTCGACATGGGTTTTATTCATGATGTAAAAAAGATCATCACGAAGTTGCCTGCAAAGAGACAAACATTGTTCTTCTCTGCAACCATGCCAACTGAAATTGCAAAATTATCTCAGAGCATTTTAAGCAATCCGGTGAAAGTAGAAGTAACTCCTGCTGCTACCACTGCTGAAAAAGTAGAACAGGCCATTTATTTTGTAGAAAAAGAAAACAAACGTGATCTTTTACTGCATATACTGAAAGATAAGAACATTGCCAGTGCATTGGTGTTTACCCGTACCAAACATGGTGCTGATAAAGTTGCCAAAGAACTGAACAGGGCCAATGTGAAAACAGATGCCATTCACGGTAACAAATCACAGAATGCCAGACAAAAAGCATTGAGCAATTTCAAGAACGGCGAGATCCGTGTATTGGTCGCAACAGATATTGCTGCAAGAGGTATTGATGTTGAATTGCTATCGCATGTGATCAATTTCGAATTACCGAATATCCCTGAAACGTATGTTCACCGTATCGGCAGAACAGGAAGAGCAGGTGCCAGCGGTATCGCTTTATCTTTCTGCGACAGAGAAGAAAAAGTCTTCTTACGAGATATTCATAAATTGACTTTACAAGCCATTCCTGTAGTGGACGAACATCCCTACAAAATGCTGCAACCGACTTATGAAGAAACAAAAGCCTCACATGCAAGAACATCTTCCAATGCAAGACCATTTGCACCAAGACGATCAATGAATCAGCGCAGATGGAGTCAGTAAATTAATTATTAAAATTTAAGAATAGGGACTGCAAGCAATTAAAAAAGCTTGCAGTTTTTTTATGTAGCAAGCTGAAGTATTTTATGCTGGCTGTTGTTGCGTCGCACTCTTGTGCTGCATAACAAAATACAACCAAGTCCTATGAAATTAATTTTTATGTGATTTAAAGCATTTGTAGTTTTAAGATTAGCAATATTTTCTATGAGACTTTCCATTATAATATTTTTCATCTCAGCTTTTAGCTTTATTGATTGCAATGCTCAAAAAGCAGCGCCACTAGGCACATTCTATTTAAAGGAAAATATTTACATAGACAAAGAGCCAATAAGCAATATTGGTTATGCAACATTTTTAGCGTCAGTCGAACAATTTTGGTCGCCACAAATGAGTGATAGCCTTAGAAAACTCCCGCTGTTTGGTATCGAATCAAAAAAACTATTCACCAAAAGAGACAGTAGTTGGCGTTTGAAAAATAAAGAGCTTATAGCCAAAATGCAAATACCCAAAGTTTATTATAAAGGTGTAGATACAAATATCTCTTTGAGAAAATATTTAGGAGTGCAGAAAAAGATTCTCAATATCCCTGTTGTCGGAATCAACTATGAACAAGCAACAATGTATTGCAAATGGCGCACAGACCTGATACTTCTATATTATTCCTCCGAGTCTCATACTTTGGCCGAGAGAAATAAGTTTTTTACTACGCTAAATTACCGCTTACCCAAAATAGATGAATGGGAATTTGCATTCCAAATGAACAGCTATAGTAGGAATAAAATGCCATTTTACTGGGAAGATTCCGATAGTCCCACTTATGATATTTTTATTATGTACAATAAGTTGATCTCAGAATTGGTTTTTGAAGAAGTCAGTTTGATCCAATCAATTTCCAATTCTTTTAAAATCAGGAAACAGGAAGAAGTATCTAAAAATGAAATAGGTTTTCGTTGTGTTTGTGAGGTAAATGATTGATACTGCTGAATCAATTCATCATCTTCACTACCATTTCTTTCATCAGTCCTGCGTCGCCTGTACCGGCATCATGCACACCCACACTGCGGAGATTGTATTCGTGC
>CAIMKO010000251.1 GCA_903841915.1 uncultured Chitinophagaceae bacterium
CCGTGCAACACAAAGATTATCTTATAAATATTGTTTCTGTTTTTAAGAATGCCGGTATCCGCGTTTCCTTATTTGTTGATCCTGTGATCGAAATGATAGAAGCAGCAGCCGTAACAGGAACGGACAGAATTGAATTATACACGGAAGGTTATGCTAGAGCGTATATCCAGTCGGGAGTTGATAGTCGGGAGTCAGGAGTCAGACCTTATGTTGAAGCTGCCATTAAAGCAAAAGAATTAGGATTGGGATTGAATGCAGGCCATGACCTCGATCTCCAAAACCTTCAATTCTTTTCTAAAAATATTCCCTGGCTGGATGAAGTAAGTATCGGCCATGCATTGGTCTGCGATGCCATTTATCTGGGATTTGAAAATACGATACAGTTATACAAAAGGCAATTGAAGTAACACTCATAAAAGACGTGCTGTTACCCTGAGCCCGCCCGGATGAACATCCGTTCGGACGGGGCACTCGAAGCCTGCCCGACTATGTCATTCAGGCGGGGGTAATCAAAAACATTCGTTACAAAATCATATTTCGAGAACCTCAACATGACATCTTACTTTTGACATAACTGCATTTCCATATAAATTTAGAAATATATGAACCAAAAGCACTTTTCCAAAATAAAACGCTGCATCGAAACACAGGATGCAAAAATGTTGAGAAGGTTTTTGAAATATATCAGACTCAATGATCTCTTATATATCATCGAGCATTTGAATGAAAAAGAACAGATCGGGCTCTTTGAGATAATGAACGATTATTGGGCAAGCAAATGCTTGAAAGTATTGCCGTTAAAGGTAAAGCGCAATATCATGAAGCATATCAATCATCAACATGCAGCAAGATTGTTGAACAGTATGCCCGATGATGACCGTACCACTTTCTTTGAAGAATTACCAGGCCTGGTGGTGACAGAACTCATCAAATTATTAGACGATAAAGAAAGAAATGATACGCTTACTTTATTAGGTTATCCCGAAAAATCCGTGGGCCGTTTAATGACGCCGCATTATGTAGCAGTAAAAAAAGAATGGACGGTGAAAGAGGTATTTGATTATATCAAATTTCACGGACAAAATTCAGAAACCGTGAATGTGATCTATGTAGTAGATGACGAAGGTGTACTGATCGATGATATCCGTATCCGTGAATTCTTATTTGTGGATCATGAGAAACTGGTAAGTGAAGTCATGGACGGAAGATATTTATCCTTGCTGGTCACTGATAAAGAAGAAGACAGTATCGAAGTATTTAAAAAGAATAATCGTTTTGCATTACCGGTAACAGATGATAAGAATGTGCTGCTTGGTATTGTAACGATAGATGATGTGTTACGTTTGGCAGAAGAAAGTACTACGGAAGATATCCAGAAAATGGGGGGATCGGAAGCTTTGGATGAACCGTATACACAGATCAGCTTTTTCAATTTGATCAAGAAAAGAGCCGGCTGGCTGATCATTTTGTTTTTTGGTGAAATGCTTACTGCCAGTGCTATGGGACATTTTGAAGGAGAGATCAGCAAAGCAGTGGTGTTGGCATTATTCATCCCATTGATCATTTCCAGTGGCGGTAATTCGGGCTCACAGGCATCATCTATTATTATTCGTGCCATGGCATTGGGAGAAGTAAAATTCAAAGACTGGTTCTATGTAATGCGCAAGGAAATATTCTCCGGAATTGTGTTAGGGATCATATTGGGAAGCGTTGGTTTTATCCGTATCGCTTTATGGCAGCAACTCAACTGGGGACATTATGGTATACACTGGTTACTTGTTGCCACTACTATTTTCTTTTCCTTGATCGGTATTGTTTTATGGGGAACAATTTCGGGAAGTATGCTGCCCATGCTACTGAAAAGATTGGGCTCCGATCCTGCTGCATCTTCTGCTCCATTCGTTGCAACACTGGTGGATGTAACAGGACTCATCATTTATTTCAGCATCGCATATGTGATCATGCAGGGAACATTGCTGTAATTTTTTGTTTCACACAACGCTCACAGAGAATACAAAGAATACCAAAGATTTCTTTGTGCGCTTTGCAACCTTAGTTACTTTGTGTAAAACAAAAATTCCTTTGTGTCCTTCGTATTCTTTGTTCCTTTGTGTGAAACTCTCCCTTGATTTCCGTTCATATAGCCCTCCTATCATTCATCACAAATCTTTGTATTATTTATGGATGGTTGACTAGTTTCCCTTTTTAAATCAACCATCATGAAAAAACTATTTATTGCGATTGCTATAGCGATCAGCATTTCATCCTTTGCTCAAAGGGCTCTAACAACAGCTCCGAGCGGCGGAAATAAAAAAGCATCCGTGAGTGAAAGGATCGGCATTACGGATGTAACGATCCATTACGACAGGCCTGCAGTAAAAGGAAGAGAAGGAAAGATCTGGGGACAATTAGTACCGGTTGGATATTCGGATCAGGGATTCGGCAGCAGCAAAGCAGCACCCTGGCGTGCCGGTGCCAATGAATGCACGACCATTGAATTTTCAACCGATGTAAAGATCGAAGGACAGGAATTGAAAGCAGGTAAATACGGATTCTATATTGCCTACGATCCCAATGAAAGCACATTGATCTTCTCCAGGAACAACACGAACTGGGGAACTTTTTATTACGATCCGAAAGATGATGTATTGCACATGAAAATAAAACCCGTTGCAACAGATAAGAGTGTTGAATGGCTGAAATATGAATTCGTCAATCAATCAGAGAATGCGGCAACCGTGAATCTGGTTTGGGAAAAATTATGCTTCCCTTTTAAAGTAGAAGTGGATCTCAATAAGACACAGGTAGAATCTTTCCGCAAAGAATTAAGAACTGATATGGGATTCTTCTGGTTAGGCTGGCAAACAGCAGCACAATGGTGTGCGAATCATAACAGCAATCTGGAAGAAGCATTGTTGTGGGCTGATACTGCTACCAATCCGAATGTCTTGGGCAATAAGAATTTTATTTCCCTTAGTACAAAAGCTGCGGTATTGGCAAAACTCGGGAGAATGGAAGAAGCCAAAGCCACCATGATGGAAGCAGTGCCACTAGGCAGCATGTTGGAGATACATCAATATGCCAGGACCTTACTGCAGCAAAAGAAGACCAAAGAAGCATTGCAGGTCTTTCAAACAAACAATGAAAAGAACCCTAATCAGTTCACTACCCTGTTTGGTTTAGCAAGAGGATATTCCGGTGTGGGTGATTATAAAAAGGCATTAGAATATGCAGAGAAGGCTTTGCCCTTAGCTCCTGCTGGTCCTAATAAAACAAATGTAGAAAGATCCATTTCATTGCTGAAGGAAGGAAAAGATATTAATTAAGATCTCACCCCAGCCCCTCTCCAAATGGAGAGGGGCTCGTTTCAAAACATATTTGATTTCTCGAACGACGCTTAGCCGCAAAGGATGTTTCAAAAAATAAATTTCAACTATCTTGCAGCATAATTATTTTATGAAAAGCATCCATCCTTTAGTCGGAATCATCATGGGCAGCGACAGCGATCTTCCTGTAATGCAGGCAGCTGCCGATATTTTAAAGCAGTTCAATATCGCTTTCGAATTAACCATCGTTTCTGCTCACCGCACGCCCATGCGTATGGTGGAATATGCAGGTAAAGCAAAAGAGCGCGGACTAAAAGTAATTATTGCCGGGGCAGGCGGTGCCGCACATTTGCCCGGAATGATTGCTTCAATAAGCACATTGCCGGTTATCGGCGTTCCTATCAAATCAAGCAATTCTATTGACGGCTGGGATTCAGTACTCAGCATTTTACAAATGCCCAACGGTATTCCCGTTGCAACAGTGGCATTGAATGCAGCAAAGAATGCAGGCATATTGGCTGCCGAGATCATTGGTACAAATGATGAGAATATTTCTATCACTTTACAGAACTACAAACAACAAATGCAAAATGAGGTCCTGCACAAAGCCGAAAAGCTAAAAGGTGACTGGACCAATGAGTTTGATATCTAAACATTGATGAATTAGTTTTTTGTTGCCGGCAATTGTATTCCATATCATCATCGTTGCGTCGCACTCTTCAACATTTCTGCAATCATGAAGAATAAGATCATTAAAATACTTGTTTTACAATTTTTGATTATTCTAACGTTCTTGTCAATTACAAACTACTTATTCATTAATTATAAACCTTCCGACCCTGTTGGAACTGGACTTCAACAAGCTGCATTAACACTTTTAGATTTTATTATAACACTAATAATCTGTGTTTTTTTAATTGTAAAAGCTAAAAATAAAAAGGAAGGCCTACTAACCCTTGCAGTCAATATCTTCTCTATATTTTTTTGGATAATAATATATGTTCTAGTAGAAGATAAAATTTCTAATTATCTGTTTTAAAGAATCATAGCCTTATCCTTGAAATAAAAGACTGATTATTCAGCTACAATCACAGCAAATTCCTGCGCCAATCCTTTACTTGCATCATAAATATACTGCAACCAGTCCTTACCAAATTGGGCATATAATAAAGAGAAGTTTTCCTGTCTTTCCTGTAAACTATTGGCAGGAAATAATTCCTGTTTTAATTTTTCTATTTGTCTTTGTTGTGCTTCAAATTTTCTTTTTTCTGCTCGAAGCATTTTCTTTTCCAATGCAACGAGTGGCTTTAACGCCTTTGTATGCAAGGCTTTCGTATGTTCAGATAAAGTTGGATCAATATTTCCTGCTGCAACTTGCAATTGCTGGTATACGTCATTAATCTCTTCAACTTCCTTGCTGATGCTTAATTGTTTAGAAGATTCTTTGCGCACCAATTCATTCAATAATCCATCCTGCTTTTTAAATGAATCATTAATAGTGAATCCTAGTTTGTGTAACCTTTCTTGCTGCGCTTTATTCATCCATAAAAAACTATTGCGCAGGATCAACATAGGATAAGGCACTTGCACTAGTTCAAACACTTTCTTCAATTCCAGCCAGTAAGCCAGTTCTCCGCCACCGCCTATGAATGCAATATTGGGTAATACCATTTCCTGAAAAACACCACGCAGAATTACATTGGCAGAAAATCTTTCGGGATGGTCATTCAACTCAGTTAATATTTCTTCTTTACTCCAACTTAATTTTAAATTTGAAATTTGATATTTGAAATTTGTGAATTCGATCCTTTCCCGTTTGTCTTCTGTTAAATAAAATAAATTCAATTCTCTGCCGCCTGTTTGTACTTTATAATGCTTACTTAAAGCATGGATGGTTTCTTCTACTGCTGTATGAGAGAATTGTTCCGTTAATTCTTTTTCTATAACTGATTGGAATGATCTTTTTAATTCGGCATTATCAGGAATCAATATCAGCAGACCAAAATCAGCAAATAAACTGTTCACCAATTCCAGTGTTGCATCTTGAATGCTCTTGCCTACTGTATATACCTGTTTGAATAGATCACTGAGTTCGTTTCCGTGCGTATAGATTCCGATCTGACCCTGTATCAAACCGATCATGCGAATGAAATCCTTGTCCACTTTCATTCTGCCTACTGCACCTGTTTGTCCGGTACCCCATCGTATCCTTTCTCCGCCTAGATTGATAAAACCCAATTCTTCCAGATCCGCATCCTCACTGCCCATATAGTACACGGGAACGAATTTGCTGTCCGGCAACTGCTCATTCAACTCATCTGCCAGTTTAATCACATGCATGATCTTGTAGATAAAGTAAAGAGGTCCGGTAAATATATTAGGCTGATGTGCCGTTGTTATAGTGAAGGTATTATCTGACAGTAAAGCCTGCAGGTTTGCTTCCTGTTTGGCAGACAAAGAAATATTTGCGTATTGCTTTCTTAATTCATCTGTCAATAAGACCCTGTTGGTGGCAAATTGTTTTCTTGCAGCAATGGCTGCTTTTATTCCTTCTATAGAAACGGGATGTTGATAGAACGGATTCAACTGTTCATTGGCCTCCAGGTAATCAGTTGCTATCTTTGTAAAATAACCTGTTGACCGATATGATAAATACTTCGTTGTACAATCCATAAGAAGGCATAAAAATACTAATTAGAAATTACGAATTACGATAAGTTTGATGTACAATCCCCTGTAACAAATTTCTGTTTTGCAGAAAAGCACATTGAGAATGACAGTTTAGCCACAAAGGCGCGAAGTCACAAAGTTTTAAAAAGCTTCGCTTTTTCTTTGTGCCTTAGAGACTTAGAGGCAAATAAAAAATTATTTGTTTACAAATGGTTTTCAAAGTTTTTAGAACCCGTCATAGTCCGAAACGAGTGATTTGTTCATCTTATGTTCTATTGCCGGGCAGATCCCTGCCTACCGGCAGGCAGGCCTCCTGCGTAGGGAAGACAGCAAAATCAGCATTAGTGCTATTGCTCAACAGATTCCTCTCTTCGTTCGGAATGACATTAATTAAACCTATCCGGATCAAAAGCCCGTATATCCATACTCAACTTCTCTTTATTCACGATCTCATTCACTAATTTACCTGTTGCTGCACCCAGACTTAATCCCAGCATCGAATGCCCTGTTGCCATCACCAGATTCTTCCACTTCTTTGTTCTTCCCAGATAAGGCAATCCATCTGCACTACATGGGCGAAAACCATACCATATCTTTTCAACCGGTGGTACTGCAATATTAAATTCAGGATAATATCTTTTCACTGCATTCAGCAAACCTTCTACCCTGTTCATTCTCGGTGCGGTATGAGTAGACGTTATTTCCATTGTCCCGCCAAACCGGATCTTATTGCCATCCATGGGTGTTAATGCAACCCTGCCTTCCACCAATACGGAAGGATGATTTATTTTGTAAGGAGAATCTTCTAATGTTACTGAATAACCTCTTCCCGGCATCAACGGCAATTTCAGATCTATCTTTTCTGCCAACTCCCTGCTCCAGGAACCCGATGCAATAATTACTTCATCTGCATCATACACAGCTTGATCGCTAAATACTTTTGTGATGGAATGATTGTTCTTTTCAAAAGAGATCACTTCCTCATTCGGTCTTATCTCAACACCAACCTGTTTCAAATGAGCTAATAATTGCTGCATCAATTTATTGGGATAGAGATGTGCATCGCATTTAAAATGAACTGCACCTAATCCGTTGATCTTTGTTTGCGGCTCTTTACTTTGTAATGCAGTCTGATCCAATAACACTGTATCCAATAATCCCAAAGCATGTGCTTTTTCAACAGTATGCTTTGCATGCTCTGCCGCTTTTGCTGTTTGAAATATTTCAAGCAGACCCTTATGCTCATACGCAAAACTGAATTGGGGTAAGCTTGTCCATTCTTCATACAGTCGCTGACTGAGCAATGCAATATCTCTCAATGGTATTGCCGCTTTCGCCACTTTCTCTTCCGTTGCACTGCGCATGAACTTTAATCCCCAATCGATCAGACTCCTGCTGAATCTGGGTTGTACGTAGAATGGACTTGTTGCATCGAACATCCATTTCAATCCCTGTACAACAATGCCCGGTGTCGCTAAAGGAATAAAATGACTGGGACAAACATATCCCGCATTGCCATAAGAACAGTTATCGCTGATATCCGTCTTATCGATCAAGGTAACTTGATGACCACTTTGCTGCAGATAATAAGCACTGCTTAACCCGATGATACCGCCGCCGATGATGATTACTTTACTCATATCTCTTTTATTTACAGCACCTGAAATCCATACGCATACGGATCATCATCGGTATCAATTGAAATGGTATTGTATCCGTAGATCCTGGCCCAGCCTTCAATACTCGGACGGATCGCAGGCTTTCCGTTCACGGTTGTTTCTTCTTCAATGCGGCCAATGAACTTTGAACCGATGATGCTCTCATGAATAAATTCATTCCCTTTCTTCAGTTTTCCTTTTGCATACCATTGCGCCATTCGTGCCGATGTTCCTGTTCCGCACGGACTTCTATCGATCGCTTTATCACCATAGAAAACAGCATTGCGTGCCGTAGATGTTTTATCCATCACGGCACCTGACCATAAGATATGCGTACAACTATGTATCGTTGGATCTTCGGGATGAACGAACTGATATTTTTGATTGATGCGCTTTCTGATCTCTCTTGACCATGCAATTAATTTATCGGCAGAATAGTTCTCTATTCCTCTAAAGTTCTTTTGACCGTCAATGATGGCATAGA
>CAIMKO010000252.1 GCA_903841915.1 uncultured Chitinophagaceae bacterium
CTGACTTACCGTCTTTCCGACTTCCCGTCTTCCCGTCTTCCGGACTTTCCGTCTTTCCGACTTATGACTCCAGACTAACGACTCCCGACTTTTAATTACACTCCCGTATCCACTTTTACTATCGCCAAACAATTAAAACTTCCGCTAAGCAACGGATAGTCCTTACCATTTGTATCCTGATAAAAATTGATACCCATCACCAGAAACAAAGGATGTGTACTGTTGGCTGTTGTTGTGACTTCGAGACTAATGGCAGGACTTGCATTCTTATCCCAAGGCAGGATCGCAGATTCAGCACTGTTATTAGTGTTTTGAAGGTTTTCAAAATCAATAGCTGCAATTGCTGCAATAATTTTGAAATGGGTGGTCCCATCAGGTGCCAGCAGTATTTGTTTAGGAACGAAACCGGGAATTGTAATCGTCCCCTTACCGGTTACCCTGTCAATGGAAGCAGTATAACCATTCTCAAAACAGGTGCTGAGTGTGCCGTTCTCATTGAACTCAAATCTCTCCAACAAACTTGCTTCGCCATCGATAACATTGCGTAAGCCTCTATCACTGGTCTTGTCGGCATGGATCACTTCCATCATTTTTTGAGCCAAGCGGCTAACCATTCTTCGGTCGCTTACATTTTGGATGGGTGCGCGGAATGCATTGCGAAGCGTTTTTCCGGCTTTACAAGCCCTTCCGAATTCAGCACCATTTTCACGGGTCCGCTGAAAAGCGGGATTTTTCGCGATCTGACTGGCACTAACACCTCCTTTTTTTCGAACCAAAAAACCATCCTTTGTTTTAAAGAATGTGATATTATCTATCGTTCCTTCGATCGGTAATATCCCTTGTTGCTTTGCCATAAAATTTTGTTTTAAATTGTTATAAAATATTCGGGCTTTTTGCATGCGGCCGTCATGTGTAACCCGAGACCAAACATAGTTTCAAACAAGCCCCATTTAGGTTGCGGGGATTGCGCAACCCGTTTTAAATAATTGATAATAAATGAGGTAAACCGAAAAAATAATTTTTCAGGATTCCGCTTTTCTTAGTTGTGCTATTAAAACAGAAGAGCTCTTTTATGAGATTGCACTACTTTAAAACAATATATATTGGGAAGTATGTTTAACCTATGAACGGTGATATTTTTGATGATTAAATTATAGCATAATGTCGCCCCTCGGGGGCTTTGTTGATATTTTACTTGTCTTGTCTTTTACCAAAATATCGCCCCTCCGGGGCTCGTAGACAATTTCAAACTTATTTGCTCTACCAAAATAGAACCCCATTGTTTGTTTTTGCAGTAAGCTGTGAATAGAATTACTATCCAGTCTATAAAGTTTTGGTTGATCAGGAATTCAGAAAGTGCCGGAGCTGCGACATTTTGGTAGTCGAGGTTATTTCAAAGTTTTTAAAAAGCCCCTGAGGGGCAATTTTATGTTAGCAAAAAAACATTGCTTGAAACATAGAACTTTTAAACTCCAACATCTAGCATCTAACATTTATCATTCAACATTCAGAAAATAAAATTTGTGTTTTTGACAAAGCCCTGGAGGGGCGACATTATGGCAACAAAAAAAAATTGTTAGAAACATAAAATATTTAACCTCCGACATTCAACATCTAGCATTTAGCCTCTAACATTAATCATTTACCGCAATAATGAATTAATCCCCTTTATCATATCAAATAATAATTCCTTAACAGCGATCAACTGATTTGCCGGAGGGCTGTAATATTTATTGCGTAAGTTTTCCGGAGAGAGAGATTCGTCTTTTTTGTTCTTTAAGTAAGCAGCGATCATTTTTAGGAATTGTGTTTGATTATCAGTTTCAACAGCACCTTTATCCACTAATAAACGCAGAAGAATAGCTATCGAAGAAACAGGGATGCTGACACGAACAGTAACAGGTTTTCCTGTTTCAACTACTGAAGACATTGATGCAGGCATTTTTCTGCTGCGATAGCGGATCTCTTCTTCCAGAAAACAATCGAATGTATCACTCACATGTGCTGCAGATTTATAATATCCCGATCGATTATCCCGCAGCAAAAGATGCAATTGTTTTTGTTGCAGAATCAAGAACTCCAATTGTGATGCCGGGTCTTCCACTTCCTTTATTCTTTGAAGGATTAATTCCTGCCCATTTTGTACAAACCCGATCTCATTATAGTTCACAATAATCAAACAATTCATTAGTAGCTCTGTATCCATTTCTGCATCCCCTGAAAATGGAATATTTTCTATTGACGAAATCAGATTCTTTAAAAAAGATATAAAAGAGTGGCTGTGTCGTTCCGGAGAAGTTGTAATAAATTCTTCAAGCGGTAAGCATGCAATTTTTTTCAGCTTTTCATTTGCTTTGGATCTTGAACTCAGGTTTTTGTTTAGCCGTTTTAATTGAATTGAAAATTTCCGACGAAGGCTCTCTGCTTCATAATCACTGACCAATTGTGTATCATCAAACAAAGCTGCATGTTCATTTTGTAAAGAATCCATGAATGATTGCATAGCGGATAAAAACTGTTCTGTTCTTTGCGTCAATTCCTTTTTCAAAGCTGCATGATGCATAGCAGTTAATTGTTTTCTCCATGCATAAACAGCATTAGAAAAAACGCGTATCATCCGTTGAATATTTGAAACCCAAACGATCTGTTCTTCTTGGTGATGAATAGATAAAAGTCCTTGCAGAAAAATTTCTTCCAGTAATACGATCTTGTTCTCTGTTTCCTGCAATAAAAGATTTGTGTCCGATACCGATTGAGCTAAATCGGTCGGAATAGAGGATTGTTTATAACGGGTGATCAAATGATTGACCTCCGTAAAAAACAGTTCTTCATGCAGGATTAAGGGCATGGTAAATAAAGGGTATTGGATTAAGGAATTGAATATAATAAAAGGAAAATATTATAAAATGTTATTTAACACTTTTAATATGCTTGCCCATGCTGTAAAGTTTTTTCAGTACAAGACAAAGAACGACAAATGGTGGGATTCTATATAGATGGTGTATGGATGCTGTATGGATACGGTATGGATAGTGTATGGGAGCTGTATGAAACTAGAATTTCGTATTTTTTATTGTCCCTTTTTGGACTATAAGAATAAAAAGATAACTGCTGATCCATGCTATTGCGTATGAGGCTCCTGTCATTTCGAACGAGCTACGTGATGTAATTCTATGGATAAATTGCAAATGCGATGTGAGAAATCTGTCATTCAAAACCTATTGAATTATTTGAGATGACTCACCGTGCTTTTAATTTATTCCTGAAGATCATTATTCCTGTCGCAGGGATTCGAAAAGACAACAATCTATCATCCTCTTTCCTTCCAAATATCAAATCAAAAACATGTGATATCTTTTTGGTCAGCAACTGTCAGCTGCTGATGAAGGGCTGTTACATCAATGCTTTATCGTTGAAGTCACAGAAGTGCAAAAGCCTAATCAGGGAACCAACCCGAAAACGGGGTGAAATAGAATTTATTCCATTTCCCTTCTCCTTCAGGAGAAGGTGCCCGAAGGGCGAATGAGGTTTTTCGGGGGTCTTTTTTTACGTAACCTCATTCGGTTACCTTTTTTGGACTACTTGTCCCGACTTTTTCGGGAAGCAAAAAAGAATAGAAAAGAAAATAGTATATTTTTCTAAAAGTGTATTGTTTTCAATTGTAAGATTGCATGCTTTTCAACACAAGGCACAGCACCACAAAATAGCAGAAGTGTAGCAGATAGGTGGCTAAAGCAAATCAAAGGCGTTCCAGATGAATTACCTAGGGTCATAGGTGCGTTAAGGGTTGCCTACCCCTCAAAAAAATTATCAACACAGGCAGCGCCAAAAACACAAACCGTATCATTATTGTTTAAACAATCAAATCACAAATTTTATGACTACATAAAAAATCTTATATTTGGGATACCCCTCCAATTAGTTCCCCCACTAATGATTGTCTATTTGCATTCAAATAAATGTTTGAATCAATTAAACCTTTTCAGGTCAAACTCGTCTTAATTACTGCTATAAAACTGTTTTATGATACATACCCTTTTGTACATAGATCCCGGAGCCGGAACCCTCTTCTACCAGGCCATTTTATCAGGTGTTCTTACAGTATCCGTTTTTTATAAAACTATTACCACTTATATCAAAAGCAAATTCACCTCCAGAGATCAAGAAGAAAAAGATAAATGAGTATATCTCTACAGCCCATTTCTTATAAAGATCCTTCCGGCTATATTATCAAAGAGAAAGAGGGCTACTATCGATATGTCAGTCTTCAGTATGAGCATGAATATGATCATTTAATGCATTCGGGTTTGTATAAAACCCTAACCGATCAATATTTACTGATTCCTCATACAGAAGTCGAGGATAAAAGAAGTGGAATCGATTGCTAC
>CAIMKO010000253.1 GCA_903841915.1 uncultured Chitinophagaceae bacterium
CAGCCATTAGTCGGGTAGTTAATAAGAATAAGGATAAAGCCCAAAATATTTCAGGCCAATCATTCTCTTTCGTATATTGAAACCTTATACCAAAACAACCACCATGAGAAAAACAATTTTTTTATCAACCCTGCTTTGTGTGATCTGCTACAGCATTCATGCACAGGAAAAGCCAACAGCATTTACAGGTGCATTGATCTATCCGGTTACGGGGGCACCCATTCAAAACGGCGTATTGATCGTGCAAAACGGCAAGATCCTTTCAGTTGGAGGCGCCGACAGTAAGATACCATCAGATGCAATTGTTACTGATGTGAAAGGAAAAGTGATCATGCCCGGTGTGGTAGATACGCACTCACATTTGGGTGGTCCTGAAGGCGGCGATAATTCATCAGCCTTGAATCCCGATACAAGAGCATTCGATGCCATCAATCCAACCAGTGATGGATTTAAAAAAGCATTGGCAGGTGGTATCACCACTATCAATATCATGCCCGGCAGCGGACATCTGATGAGTGGTCAAACAGTCTATGTAAAAATGCGCGAAGCCAAAGTGATGGAAGACCTGATCATCGTGAATGAAAAAGGGGTCTATGGCGGAATGAAAATGGCCAACGGAACCAATCCTATGCGGGGCACTGCAGGTTTTCCGGGTACCAGGGCCAAGAGTGCGGCGATGGACAGAGACCTCTATATAAAAGCGCAGGAGTATAAAAAGAAAATCGAAAAAGCAGGAAAGGATTCTTCCAAACTTCCTGAAAGAGATCTTCGATTAGAACCATTGGTAGAAGTATTAAATGGCAAACGTGTGGTGCATTTTCATTCACATAAAGAAAATGATATTTTAACTGCGATCCGTTTATCAAAAGAGTTCGGTTTCAGAATGGTATTGCATCAGTTATCTGAAGGATGGAAAGTAGCCGACGAAATTGCAAAAGCAGGAATTCCCTGTTCTTTAATTGTTGTAGAATCACCGGGTGGAAAATTAGAAGCGATGGATATTTCATGGACCACTCCGGCAACATTGGCGAATGCGGGGGTATTGGTTGGTTTTCATACAGATGATGGAGTTACGGATTCCCGTTTTTTAATTCGCGGTGCTGCATTATCGGTTAAAGCAGGAATGAGCAGGCAAAAAGCAATGGAAGCATTAACGATCAACGGTGCAAAAATGCTGGACCTGTCGAGCAGAGTAGGTTCTTTGGAATCGGGTAAAGATGCCGACTTTATTATATTATCAGGTGATCCTTTCAGTGTGTATTCCAAAGTGGAACAAACATGGGTGGAAGGAAAAAAGCGTTTTGATCTTTCCAATCCTGTAGATAAGGCTTTTGCGGTTGGAGGATACCATGCGTATTCAGCAGACCGTGCAGAATATGACGACAATGACGGAGACGATAGAGACGGTAATCAATAAAATCATCAACAAAAACAATTACATGAAAAAAATATTCATACAGGTTTTTGCTTTTATCAGTTTACCATGTTTTATCATGGCACAAAATGCGATCAAAGCAGAAATGATCTACACCGTTAGCGGTGCAGCGATCAAAGACGGGGTCATCTTAATTAAAGACGGAAAAATTGAAGCAGTAGGAACTGCAAAAGAAATATCTATTCCAGCAGGATACAAAATAACAGAAGCAAAAATTGTTTCACCGGGATTGATCGATGCAAGAAGTGTAGTAGGCTTATCGGGTGCTTTGAACATTCCGACCGATCAGGACCAACTGGAAAAATCATCACCCATTCAGCCGGAACTTCGTGCCATTGATGCATACAATACCGAAGAGAAATTGGTTAAGTATGTGCGCGATAATGGGGTTACTGTTTTGCATACAGGACATGGGATCGGCGCATTGGTGAGCGGACAAACCATGATCGTAAAAACAAAACCCGGCACGGTTGATCAGGTAATATTGGTACCTGCAGCGATGCTTGCAATGACGATCGGTCCATCTGTGCAAAGCAATTTTACTTCCCCCGGAACAAAAGCAAAACAGATCGCGATGCTGCGTTCGGAATTGATCAAGGCACAAACCTATCTCAGCAAACAAAATGATAAAGACACGAGCAAAAGACCGGCAATGGATCTGAAGATGGATATGCTGGGTAAATTATTGAAAGGTCAGGTGAAAGCATTGATCACCGTAAATGCGTCAAACGATATCATGAGTGCGATCCGTTTGTCGAAAGAATTCAATTTTAAATTAGTGATCGATGGCGCTGCAGAAGCATACAGATTGATCGATGAGATAAAAGCTGCGAATGCAGAACTGATCCTGCATGCAACCATGGCCCGCAATGGTGGCGATATGGTGAATATGACAAGAGAAAGTGCAGCCATCTTAACCAAAGCTGGTATTCCGGTTTCTATAGAAACAGGTTTTGAAGGATATGTTCCTAAAACAAGGGTATTGCTGTATGAAGCAGCGATGGCAGTGAGAGAAGGATTGCCTTACGAAGATGGATTTAAAGTGATCACTCTTAATCCTGCAAAATTATTGGGATTGGATAAAAGAATTGGAAGTATTGAAAAAGGAAAAGATGCCGATCTGGTACTATACAACGGCGACCCCTTTGAATATCTGACCAGTGTTTGTAAAGTGATGATCGATGGAGAATGGGTGAGCGATAATTGTAAATAAATTTTTTAAAACAATAGAACACAGATGACACGGATATTACTGATGATAACGGATTAGATTCCGCTTTGTGGTATTATCTGCTTAGATCAGTTATATCCGTGTTATCAGAGTGCTATTTCTTCCCTATTGGCTCCGCAGGGACTCTTTAGGGGAGATGGAAAGCTGCAAATAAATATTGCAGCTTTTTTTTATTTTCCAAATACAGCTTTGCGGTGCTTGATACCCCAGTTTTGTAAATTATCTACCAATTCCTTCAATGTCTCGGCGTGGGCTGTTGCAGCATATTCGATACTTACAGGCAATGTATCATACACTCGTCTTATGATCAGTTTATGTTCTTCCAACTCCTTCAATTCTTTTGACAGCATCCGGGGAGAGATGCTCCCTATTTGTCGTTGAATATCTTTAAATCTTTTGTTTCCTGCCCAAATGGCAATGATGATCTGCAGTTTCCATTTACTGCTCACCACATCCAGAGCATCTCTTACTGCCGAGAGTGATTTAGTACAGGCATAATGTTCTTTATTGTTTGCAGGCATATCGTTATTATTAATAAGTTGCTATACTTTAGTATATCGGTAACAAAAGTATAGTAAATAGGACTTAATTTTACAGCAATAAATGTAAAAAAAATATAAGTACCATGAGTCTAATTAATGATCTTCA
>CAIMKO010000254.1 GCA_903841915.1 uncultured Chitinophagaceae bacterium
AGTTGCTCCATTTTCCAAGAAATTCTTTTTGGTCATCATTCAATGTTTGCTTCTTTTCCTGTAAAGCTTCTGCAGCCCTACCTTTTGTAATGATCTCTTTTTGGTCGTACAGCCCGCTTGTGTCTTTATAGGTTGCAATGGCTAATACAATGAAAGCGGCAAATAATAATTTCTTGGGTGAAAGATTACGGAACGGAAATAACAGCAATCCTGTTAATGCATAAGGGTATAAAATATCACCGGGCCATAATAATAAAAATGCATTGATCAATCCAAAAACCAATAACCATAATAAACGGCGGTAATAAATATCAGCAGGCAATAAACCATCATTGTTTTTTTCCAGACGATTAATGAGTAATAATGTTCCTGCGCCAAATAAAATAGAGAATAGACCACGCATAGTTCCTTCAAAAAGGAATGTTTCGATTCCCCATGCATAAAAATTAAGTCCAGTTAAAGGATGGCGTACATCCATCCAACTGTATAAAAAATGCGCCTGACCCTGTGCAGTAATATTCATGATCAGGATTCCGAGTAATGCCATTCCTCTGATACAGTCTAAAAAAAGGATACGGTCTTTTTGTGCAATCGGGGCAACATAGTTGTATACCGACTGATTTGAAGCAGTAGTTTGCATTGATAGGTTTGTTAGGTTTACTTAATATGAACCGAAGCAACAAGATATCAATAAAGATCGCAAAATGCAAGCTTTTATTTCATTATCTATCAGAGTTGAAGTCCTGACATATCCTGACTTAATTTGCAACTACCTTTGTCAGACACGTTATATTATCATGAATAAATATTTGGTCACACTTATGGTTACCCTGTTCATGACCATAGGTATTTTGTGCATCACCAATCCGGGTTTCAAAGAACCCTATAAATTATTTGAGAATAAAGAAGGCAAGCTGATCCACAACTACCTGATCTTTTCGGTGTATGAGCATCTCGAAACCATCGAACATACTGAAAAAGGAAATATCAGATCCTACAAAAGATATATCGGTATTGCCCTGACCTTTTATGAGATCAGTCCGGTAACCGTTAAACAAGAATAGATCCCTTCTGTTTATTGCTCATTCGCTTTCAATACCCTTAAAAAATTACCCCCTAATATCTTGGTAACGTCTTTCTTGCTGTAACCTCTTTCCAATAAAGCTTTAGTGATGAGCGGATAGGATGTTACATCGTCCAGTTGCTGTGGTGAAGAAGTGATACCGTCAAAGTCCGAACCCAAACCAACATAATCAACTCCCACCAATTTGATGATGTATTCGATATGATCGATCAATAAGGAAAGTGGCGGCCTCAATCCTTTTACTTCATCAGGATATTTTTTAAATAAATACTGCTGGAAAAAATAAGACTCCGGATTGATCTTCATCAGCGAATCTTTTTCTGCCTGATGTGCCGCTTCAAATACAGCTGTTCTTTTTTCGAATGTACTATCTAAGAATCCCGAGAAGAAATTTACCTGTATCACGCCGCCGTTCTTTGCAATGGCTTTGATCTGTTCATCTTTTAAATTGCGTTGATGCGGACTAAAATGATAGACACTGCTATGTGATGCGATCACGGGTTTATTGGTTGTTTTTATAACATCCCAGAATGTTGTTTCTCCCACATGACTGATATCTACGATCATTCCCAATTGATTCATTCTTTGCACCACTTGCTTTCCGAAATCTGTCAACCCTTTATGGTCTAAGTCTTTTTTGAATCTTTCTTCAAATGCACTGCTGGCCCATGCTGTGCTATTGTTCCAGGTTAAAGTCATATATCTTGCTCCACGTTTATACAAAGCATCTAATTTGCTCAGGTCATCTTCGATCATATGTCCGCCTTCCACACCAAACATGGCAGCGATCTTATGTTGTTTCACAGCTTTATATAATTCTTTTGTATTGGCCACTTTTACGATCTTATCCGGATTTCTGGCCAGCACTGCATCAAGGGTATCCATTTGTCTGTTGGCATATGCGTATGGATTCTTTTTATTTCCGTCACAAAAAACAGAGAATAGCTGAACATCCAATCCTCCTTCTTTCCAACGCAACAGATCACTCTGTGTCTTTCCTCTCAGATCGGTATCAAATACAAAACCATTATCAGTTGCTTTCATCAGAATATCGTTGTGCGTATCCACTACGATTGCCTTTGCATGGATCTTCTGGTAAGATTGTGCAACGATCTGTTGAACCAATAGGATGCAAATAAATAAACTGATTTTTTTCATCTTCTGTTTTTATGGTTTTTGAAGTTTATGCTACTAATTTCCCCTTAAAAGACTCTGTATTCTAAACACTTCGACAAGCTCAGTGTGACAAAGTTCACAACATTCTGTCATGTTTAACCTGTCGAAACATAGACTGAATGTTGATTACAATGTATTGCATTTTTATAATGCACTGATTATTTCTTGATAAATTCATAAGGCATATAATCAACGAATCCGGCTACTTTGATGGTAGCTGATTTCACTTTCCCATTTTCAATCGTGAAAGGAATTTCCATCACACCCCAGATAGGATTACTATAAGTGCAGAGAAAACGGTTGCCACCCAGTGCTTCCATTTTGCCCGTCATTACATGATGCTGGAATTTCGCTTTTAGATGATCGCCTTCCAATTCTATCTGCATGGTTCCGTATGGATCATTCTCATAAAGTCCGGTAAATTTTTGTAAAGGAAGGGCAACAGGCAAATGCAGGGCAACGCTGTCTCTTTTTTTACGAACTGATGCGAGTTCCATTTTATTTTGCATTTCAACATATCCATTATACACTTTACTGTAATTTCTATAAGGGAAACCGAGATATGCATCCATGATATCCCACTTCAGTGCTTCATAAAATTGATTGGCATCCGTATTCGTTAAAACGATGATGCCCAATTTTTCTTCAGGTATCAAAGTAACACTCGTAACAAATCCATTTACTCCACCGGTATGTGATACGATCTTCTTGCCGCCATATTCCTGCAGAAACCAACCCAACCCGTATAATTCAAAATGACCATTATTAAATAATACTCTCCCATCACCTAAAATAGAATTCGGCATTCTTGTTTGCTGAATAGCTGATGCAGGGATCACTTGTTTGCCTTCAAACTTTCCGTTATCTAACAACATGGTCACCCATTTGCTCATATCATTTACGGATGAACTAATAGAACCCGCAGGCGCAATATTATCCAACTGACCATAAGGGATCTTGATCAGTTGATCTCCGTTCATGGTATGTGCCGTTGCTTTGTTTGTTGCATTCACAATTTCTTTTGATAATGCCAAAGTTCTTGTCATGCCCAGTGGCTGAAATATTTTGCTGCGCACCTGATCCTGCCACGTGCTATTGGCTGCATTACCTGCGATCAATCCCGCTGCACAAAATGCTGCATTGGTATAACCCCATTTGCTGCGGAAACTATACACGGGTGTTAATCTGGCAAACTTTTTAAAGATATCATCGGTTGACAGATCTGTATCGAAGAACATAAAATCTCCCTGAAAAGTATTCATACCCAAACGATGACATAAGAGATCTCTCACGGTTACTTGCTTAGTCACCCATTCGTCTTTCATTTTGAATTGGGGCAACCATTTTTTGGCTTTATCTTCCAAAGAAAGTTTCTTCTCTGCATCCAGTGTTGCCACAAGCGTTGCAGTAAATGCTTTGGTATTTGAGCCGATCATGAATAAAGTATTCTCATCTACTTTATCAGTACCGCCCAATTCTTTTACGCCATATCCTTTCATCATCACCACTTTTCCGTCTTTAACGATGCAAACTGAAACGCCCGGAATATGCCAGACTGCCAATGCATTGTTTACATAATTATCCAGACTGTCTTTTACAAATGAAGGAACAGCTGTATTATTCTGCGCAGACAGCAGCAGTGGAATAAAGAACAGGAGAAGGAATAATTTTTTCATGACGATAGTTTTTATGGTTTAAGCTGTGAGGCATGAGCTACGAGCAATTGCTCACAGCTCGCAGCTAAAAGCTCACAGCTCCTAATTACATTTTCCCGGGACCATACAATACTTTCCCGCTTCTTGTTTCATTTTGTTTGCCATCTTCCACACAGAGTTGTCCGTTCACTACCACATATTTAAAGCCTGTTGAATACTGGTGAGGCTTTTCGTAGGTGGATTGATCTTTCACTTCTTTCTCATCAAACAAAACAATATCGGCCGCATAACCTTCACGAATTAATCCACGATCTTTCAATTGGAATTTTTGTGCGGGCAATGAAGTCATCCTTCTGATAGCTTCTTCTAATGAAATTACTTTTTCATCCCGAACATATTTACTCAATACTCGTGCATTAGTTCCGTAACCACGGGGATGCGGAGAACCCACACCAAATAAGCGGATGCCTGCATCACTCGCAAACATGTTGTATGGATATTTCATGATCGCTTTTACATCATCGTCACTCATACCATGAAACACCATTCCTGCACCACCCTGTTTGATCATTTCACAAACAGTCAATGCTTCTTCCCTTGCTGTATGTTTTTTTTCTTTGATCAGATTCACTTCTTCAATACTCTTTCCATTCAATGTTGTATCTGCTCTAAAGTATGCAACCACCGGATAACTGAAATGTTTCAATTTTCTTTTTTTCAAACGTTCAATCATATAATCAACAACAACTTTTAATTGCTTCGGATCATTCAATCTTGCGTTGATAGAATCCTGTCCGTCGGCTAATACCCAATCCGGCAGCAATGTTCCGAGATTGGTGCTGCTGGCTGTATAAGGATACTGGTCGATGGTAACATCCAATCCTTCTTCTCTTGCTTTGATGATCATGGGCAATGTTTCTTTGCTTCTGCCCCAGTTATTTTGTCCGCTTAATTTAAAATGAGAGATCTCTACCGGCATTTTATTTTCTCTTCCTATATGCAATGCTTCTTCAATGGCTTGTGTTACACTATCTCCCTCATTGCGGATATGACTTGCATACACACCATTATATTTTGCAGCAATTTTTGCTAATCTAACAACTTCTTCTGTTTTGGAATAAGTGCCCGGTATATAAATCAATCCTGTTGAAAAACCAACAGCACCATCTTTCATTGCTTGTTCAACTATGCTTTCCATCTTTTGCATTTCGGTAGTGGAGGGATCACGGTTGGCAGAACCCATGGCTGCTTTACGAACATCATTATGACCTATAAGGGTTGCAATATTGATGGCAGTCTTTACACTATCCAGCATTAAAAAATATTTCTTGATATCTACATTGGAAGAGCCGCAATTTCCCGTTACCACAGTCGTTACACCATCATAAATAAAATTAGAAGCCCATGGATTTTTCTTTTCATCGCCTTCAATATGGGTGTGTACATCAATAAAACCGGGCGCTGCAATTAATCCCGCAGCATCAATTATTTTATTGGCGCTGTAATTACCCAGATGACCAATAACAGCGATCTTTCCGTCTTTTACGGCTATATCGGCATAGACCCAGGAGTTACCCGTACCATCTATGAGTTTAGCATGTTTGATAATGATATCGACCTGCTGAGCAGATGATATGAATGGAAGGAAAAACAAAAAGAATAATACTTTTCTCATAACGGCGGTATTGGCATTGAAAGTAAGAAAAGATTTTGAAGGTTGTTCTTTTATAGAAAAGCTTTGGACAATGGAAAGAAATTTTATTTCTACGTTAGATTATGCCTGCATCTCTTCTTCAAAATATGTTATTTCTTTATCGTCCCTTAATTGGCGTTGAAGTTCAAAGAATTTTTGCCTAAATAGACCTATAGCATCATCTCTCTCTTCTTCTGGTTGTGAATCTAAAATTCTTTGAGCTTGATATTGAGCAACAACTAATAAAACATAATTTGCTACTACTTCTTTAAATAAAGCTTCACTTTCTTTCTTTTCTCTGTATTTGACAATAATTGGGTTATTTGCATTTATCCATATTATTCCCTTAGTTCGCATATCTCTATCAACAACAGGTTCTTCCCATTCCGAAAAAACTGGACGTTCTACTTCTGGGATTTCTTGGGCATCAGACATCAAGACCATAAGCCCGCGTTTAGTAAAAGC
>CAIMKO010000255.1 GCA_903841915.1 uncultured Chitinophagaceae bacterium
CCGTCTTCATAAGTATTCGTATCCAGATTCCACAATCTTTTCATCACCAGATTGTCTTTACTCAATATCACTTCATTCATTTTGGCCCTGTAATCATTGAATTCCTGTATTAATTCGTTCATAAAAAAGTTTTAGGCATTAAAAATACAAAAGAGCCACTGCCCATTTATTTTTCATTCATCATTTTATTCATTTCGTAAATAGGGAATTTGTATTTTGAGTGTTCAATTAAACACCATGAAAAAAATTGTACTGGTTCTCTCGGCTACCCTGTTTGTGTATTTTCTCTCGGCACAAACTGCAAAAGAAAAAATAAAAGTGACCGATCTGTTGAATGTAAAAGCCATTAATGCTGTTGCACTAAACAATGACGGAACTAAAGCCGTTTTCACACTTACTTCCATTGAAACGGATACGGATAATAAAGGCGAGTTCAAATATGTGAATCAAATTTATGTAGTGCCAACAGACGGATCTTCCTTACCTAAACAATTAACTACAACAAAAGAGGGCTCCGCTCAAGCTGCATGGAGCCCTGATGGAAAACAAATTGCTTTTGTACGGTCAGCTGAGGGGAAGCCACAAATATTTTTCTTGGCATTGGATGGCGGTGAAGCAGTTCAGCTCACAAAATTCAGATACGGTGCAGGTTCGCCAAAATGGACTGCTGATGGAAAGAGAATTATTTTTTCATCCAGTATCTCTTTAAAAGAATTATTGAAAGACTCTGTACTCAATCCTAAAAAAGAAATTCCGAAATGGCCTTTTGAAAAGCCCGGATTTGACAACAATGAAAACCTCAAAGCATCACGTGCCAAAGCGGATGCGGATGGAAACATAGAAGAGATAAGAGCTTATTTAGAAAATAATGTGACCGATAAAAAGGCAAAGGTTTTAAATAAATTGAATTTTCAGGAAGAATCTACTACTTCAGCAGAAATAAATTTTAATCATTTCTTTGTTGTAAATGCACAACCTAATGCAACACCTATTGAATTGACGCATGGTTTTTATCGCTATTCTTCTGTTGATTATACACCTGATGGAAAGCAACTGATCATTTCTGGAGATATTGATTCAACCGAACATCCCGATCGTTCTTTGGAGAATGAAATTTTTATTGCCGATGCTGATGGAAACAATCTTCATCAATTGTTAGGCGCCGCAGGAAAAAGATTCAGCAACCCATCCCTTTCTCCTTCCGGGAAATGGCTCGCATTTCAATCAGGCCAAACAGCATTTGTTGACGTTCCTGCATTAAACATCATGCCATTGAATGGTTCCACTAAAGATATCATCACGATTAATTTAGACCGGAACAAAGGCAATTTGATCTGGACTGCCGATGAAAAATATATATACACCAATGCCCAAAGTAATGGAGGTGCACCGGTTTATAAGATCAATGTGTTCACAAAACAAGTAGATCGTTTATCTGATTATGATTTTGGTGCAAACAGCTTCGATGTAAAAGCAAACAGCATTGTATACGCTAAAACAGAGGCCTCCAATCCATATGAATTGTACGCTGCCGATTCCCAAATGAAAAATGCAAAGCGCATCAGCAGCTTTAACTACGATTGGTTACAAACAAAACAATTGTCGGCTCCTGAAAAACATTCCTTCACCAATAATAAAGGAATGGTTGTTGAATACTGGGTTATGAAACCCATTAATTATGAAGCAGGAAAAAAATATCCCTTGTTATTGAATATTCACGGCGGACCATCTGCCATGTGGGGACCTGGCGAAAGCAGTATGTGGCATGAGTTTCAGTACTTCTGTGCCAGGGGTTACGGTGTTGTGTATTGCAATCCCCGTGGTAGCGGTGGTTATGGTGCAGATTTTCTGCGAGGTAATATCAATGATTGGGGAACAGGACCAACCAGTGATGTATTTGCCGCTTTGGATAAAACTGTTGCAGAAGGTTGGGCTGATACCAGTAAATTGGTTGTTAGCGGCGGTTCGTATGCTGGTTATTTGGTGAGTTGGATTGTTGGGCACGATCATCGTTTTAAAGCAGCTTGTTCACAACGCGGTGTTTATGATCTCAATACTTTTTTTGGTGAAGGAAATGCATGGCGCTTGGTTCCTAATTATTTCGGCGGCTATCCATGGGAAGAAAAAGCAAAACCCATTCTTCAAAGAGAGTCTCCGATCAATTATGTTCAAAATATAATAACACCCTACATTATTTTTCATGGCGAGAATGATCTGAGAACAGGAACCATTCAGGGTGAAATGCTGTATAAAAGTTTAAAAGTATTAGGACGACCCGTAGAATATGTTCGTCATCCGAGCGGTACGCATGAGTTAACAAGAAGCGGCAATAATCGTCAGCGTATCGATCAGATGCTGCGTACTTATGAATTCTTTGAAAGATGGATCAATAAATAATTCTGCAAACAAAAAAGCGGCTTAATAAATAAGTCGCTTTTTTGTTTATATACCAACTAATATATTTTATAGCAGCAACTGTTGCGTCGCACCCTTGTACTTTGCAGCCAACTGCAACAATCCTATTTTTTTACATCCTTCAACCAATCATTCAATCCACTCACAATTTGTTTTGCCACTGTTGCCTGAAATTTAGGATCAAGGATCCTTTTCTCATCTGCTTCATTACTCAAGAATCCTATCTCTAATAAACAATTTATAAAATCGGTTGGGGCATTTAATGCAAAATTAAAACTGCCTACATTACCAAACTCATTCATCTTTATATCAACCATCCTTTTTAAGATATTTTCGGTCAATGGTCTGAATCCGATATGCTTATAATAGGTACTGCTTCCGTTCACCAATACATTGGCAGATGAATTTAAATGCAGACTGATCAATACATCAGGGTTTTCCTGTTGCAGAAACAGTACTCTGTCTTTATTATCAAAAGTTGTATCAATTTTCCTTGTCATCACAACATTAGCTTTCTGTTTGCGTAATAATTTTTCGAGTTCCTTGGCAAACTTTAACGTGAGTATTTTTTCTGAAGCACTTGTTTTTATTCCGCTGGTCCCTGCATTCGTTCCGCCATGACCAGCATCAATAGCGATCTTTAAATTCTTCAATAACAATACCTGAGGCTGACGTTTTACTTTCACGACCAGGTTTTTATTATTGTAAGAAATATTATAACCCCAGTGCTGCTGGTGCTGCAATTCGATGGTAACTCTCAAAACATCGTCTTCAATCTGATTATAATAAACATTTCTGATTTCTTTGGCGGAGGATAATTGTGTGATCCAGTTGGTATTGCTCTGTACACCATAAATATCAAAAACTATTTTTGAAGGTTCAATTTCCATCCAGCTTTTATAGGGAAGTCTTTCATCTAAATTGATGGATAAAATATCAAAGCTGCTGTCCATCCCCTGCACTTTCCAGGAATTAGATAAATAGAATTGTTTCTCTTTGATGGAATCCTTTTTGATAAACCCCTTATCAATAAATGCCGTATGATTTTTAGAAAGCTGTAGTTCATACATAGCGCTGGTGCTGTCAATAATCTTGAATACGACATTCGTATCTATATAACCCATTTTAGCGCCACCTAATCTATCATCACCCAACCCGTAAGCGAGTGATGGTAATTTTCCAGTTGATTTGCCTAACCAATAAGCAGGAGCTGTATTCTGGGCAAACAAGCAGGATGAAATAAATATGCAGGCAATCAGAGGGATGATCTTCATGCTATGAAATTAGTAAAAACCTGTTTGCAAAGAACATAATGATTCTTTTCTTGCCGTTTAAGCGCATGACTGCCTGTTTTTAAAGGTCTATGCTTGATACCTTGTACAGGACAAGGCCAAAATAAGATACGAAGAAGTTGCTGCACTCCTCTTTTGAAGGATACTAAAAAAAATCAGGGAAGCAATATGAATTGCTTCCCTGATCTGAATATGTTTTGAAAAGTTGTTCTAATCGTAGCGTTTTACTTTCGTATACCAAAAGTCCCTATAGCTGATGCCAATGGTGAACTGTACATAATTTTCTTTGATCAACCCATGAGCAATAGTTCCTCGTTGACCAATCTCTAAGGTGCCCATCATGGAAAGTCCCTTTAATGAATTGAAGCCACCCCCGAAGGTTCCTCCATATCCGTCTATTTGTTGTGAGTTGAGGATCAGATAAGAGTTATTGTAAAAGAACCCTGACTGAAGAAAGTATTTTTCAAAAGTAAGGTCTCTGTAACGCAGCTTTTTTGAATATTCAAAACCTACGCTGTATCTGCTGCTATTCGTTAATCTGTAACCTGCACCTATATAATTTAAATTACTCCAGCCTTGATAGTTATAATCTGTAGCAAAAGTAAATCTGTCGTTAATAATCGCTGAAGCGCCAAAACTATACATATATGGAAGTTTGTAATAATCATTGGCGTAATTATCATAAGACTTTATTGTTGCATTATCTTCTTGTACCAACAAAGTAGTATTGGTTCTCAGTTTAGTTTGCAGAGATCCTGTAGCACCAAAACCTAATTGAAGAACGGAATTGATCTTTTTCTTGTATTGTAAACCAAGTTTGAAATAAGGGTTTGTGTAATAAACATTTTTGACAGTAGTGATCGAACTGTCGATAAAACCGGGCACCACGGTTTCTCTTTGCTGCATATGCCCAAATAAGAATGCAGAATGTAAGCCTATTGCCAGATTAGGTGTGATCGCATAGCTGTTGCCAATAAATACCTGACTGATTCCACCCTGTCCTGTATAATAAGCATTGGTAGAAAATGGTGTTCCTAAAATACTTTTAGGTGCATAGAATGAATAGTTTGAAGTGCTGAATGGAAGTAAACCCGCACTTGCAACCCAATGCTTTCTTACTTTAATGGCAATTGCCATTTTTTTGATCTGAAGATCGGAGGATGAATTATCGCTGGTAGATGACAAACTGCTGCCTGTATAGTTCGAATATTTGTATCGTGTTGTAATTTCAGCCGTAAAAAAATGGTTATCCAGATTAGCATACGACGCAGGGTTCGCATGATAAAAAAATCTGTTGGAGGATGCGCTTAATCCGGTATTCCCCATACCTGATGATCTGTCAAAATAACTGGTTTCAATATCACCGATTCCTATGATGGAATAGGGAGATGGATTGTTTTGAGCATTTGTATTTATTACTGCCGCAAAAAATATCAATATAATTAGTCCAATTCTTTTCATGTTTCTTCAGAATATATTATTGTACGGATCCGTAATAAATTTGCAATTCTAATTTTCCTAAAGTATTAATATTATTTCCTATGATAGCCCTATTAAAATTTGTTTCAAAGAAATTGCTGGGTGGAGATAACAATAAACCATTATGATCGCCCGGGAAAGTACCGGCACTGATAAGCAATAATGATTTGAAATATGCAGTTAGATCATAACTATACGATGTATTAACCCCTGTGATATTATCGATGTACAAACCCCCATATTGCGTTGCTGCTCCTCCGGCTGAGTTAACGAACACGATATCATTGCCAATATTATTAGCGGCAGTGCTTGTTACCGACAATCGCAGTTGTGGCGGCAATGGATAAGTAACATAAGATCCCTGCATAGGCCTTACGATCAATCTTGCGCTCATCAGTTTTACATAATTGGGTAAATGAAGGATATCGGATACCGTTGGAAAAGTGATCTTTACCATCGTACCCGTGATAGCCTGTAAATAACTTTTGTTGTTGGTTTGTTCCGATGGGATCTCTCTATTCACAGAATTAATTCCTGCCACAGGAGTTCCGGTTCTGTTGATTGTAATATTGCTGTAATGATGACCGGGATTGTACACTGTAAAATCAGAATGCTCATTAGTTACATACATACCAAACTTTCTGTAATGCACGCGCATGATCACACTATCCTTATAGCCAATAGCTAAATTACTTAATGCAGGGCTGCTGATTCTAAGACCATTGAAATAAAGCAGGAAATTGCTGGAATTCTGCATGTCAATATCATTAGAATTCTTCAATTTATTATACAGCTCTACACCCAAAGCATTGTTTAGTTTTATTGCCACAGTATCTGTACGTGCAGGATAAATAGTAAAAGTTCCCGATCCAAGTGCTGTTGGATATACTGCTGTTGTATTTACATTATATAAGGCCGACCCATTATTAGGCGGAGTAATCAGTTCTGCTAAACGATGAACATTAATTTGAATCTGCTTGGTAGTATCGCCATAATAGCTACCCCCCTGTAATTTAATGATCAAGGAAAGGCTGTCATAGACTGTATTATCATAAATAGAACTTCCCGTTCCGGTATAATCCTTATTATATGGAGGGGGAGCCAATTCGAAATAAGATTGTGTGTTGATCTTGCCGAAAACGGGATCAGTATAACCGCCGGTTAAGCCAACTCCCTTGCCTGATGTTATAAAAGAGTCGATATAAACGGTAGATAATTTGGGGGAGAAAGTATCCACCATCACGATCTGCGTGTTACTGATATTGACCAATTCCTGACCAAATTGAATATCCGGCTTTGTACAACTTGCGAAAAAGAATACAGACGCGGAGAACAGTAATATTGTGAGAAAAGATTTTGTCATTCGTTCAAGAAACCTCTTTAATGTGATGAATCGCAGTTTTATAACACGCAATAATAGAAATGGTGGCTGTTAGAAAATTGTTACGATGGATAAGTGACCCGCTAACAACTACCAGTTATGCTATTTTGTCTGCAAATACAAAGAACAAATATATATTCAATTTTCTTTGGCATATCAAAGAATAAAATTTTTCTTTGCAAAAAACATTGGCAGACGAAAATCGACTGTTTATCTTTAAATAGTTGGCGAAAATCCATTTTAACGATTTAGCGATAGTGACGCCAAATAATTTCATTCAAAATTTCTAAGATGAAGCACTTGAAAAATCTATTCTTTCTTTCGGCGAGTATTATTTTAATTACGGTTTCCTGCTCAAAATCGTCCACTTCTCCTTTAACAAGTGGCAACTGGGTAAATCGTTTTCAGATTGGCGGTTGGCCAAGAAATGGTGCCGTTTCATTTGTTATTGGTGATACTGGTTATATTGCTGCAGGATACAATTCTAGCAATGACTCATGTCTTTCAGACCTTTGGCAATTCGATCCGATAAAAAACAACTGGACCCAAAAAGCATATTTACCAGGTGTAGCAAGGCATTCGGGTGTTGGTTTCTCTATTGGAACCAAAGGATATCTTGCAACAGGATATAATCCTAAAACAACTCCGCAATATTTTCAGGATACATGGGAATATAATCCTGCGACAAACAGCTGGGCTCAAAAAGCAAGTTTGCCTGATCTGCAAGGACCGGGAACTGGTGCTAGATATGACGCGGTTGCTTTTAGCATTGGCAGCGCAGGTTATGTTGGAACCGGTTATAATGGAAGTTGGTTAAAAGACTTCTGGCAATTTAATCCTACTGCGAACACTTGGACAGCGATCACAAATATTCCTGGTAACAAAAGATCAGGTTCTGTTGCTTTTGTCAATAACAGTATAGCCTATATCGTTACAGGAACCAACAATGGTGTTGAATTGCACGATTTTTGGAAATATGATCCAACTGCAAAAACATGGACCCAATTAAGAGATATTACCAATACCAGCGCAGATAATTATGATGATGATTATACTGATATCATAAGAGACCATGCTGTTGCTTTGGTTATGCCTAATAGTGGTGTGATGAAGGCTTATTTGGTTTGCGGACAAAATGGATCAGTGACTGCTAAAACATGGGAATATGATTTTGATACAGATCTTTGGGCAAGAAAGACTTCTTATGAGCGTACGCCCAGACAAGGTGCTGTTGGCTGGAGTTTCCTTAATTTGAAAAGAGGATTTGTAGGTACAGGCAGAAGCGGTACACTGTCTTTTGATGATTACGATGAATGGTTCCCTGCGGACGATGAAAATGTTAATGATTAAGAAATATTGGGCCTATATTGTTTTTGCTTTTGCTGTTCTTATATTTATAGCTTCAGTATTTTATAAGAAGGGAAAGAATACAAATGAAAAATTTGTTGAACTGAAAGTAAAAACATTTCAAAGCCCGATTGGATGGGGTTACGATATTACGGTAAATGATACATCTGCGATTCATCAGGATATCATTCCCGGTATTCCCGGGAGAAAAGGGTTTGCAACAAAAGAAGATGCTGAGAAAATCGGAAACCTGGTCCTGGA
>CAIMKO010000256.1 GCA_903841915.1 uncultured Chitinophagaceae bacterium
AAATGCATAAAATCGGTTTGATTTTTCTATTTCCTCTTTTGCTTTTTTTGCCGTTGTTATGTCCTTAAAGAACAAAGAAACTCCCTGCTGAGAAGGGAATATATTACATTCAAAATACCCGCCTGTAATAGGATGCAAAAATTCAAAAGCATTTGTATGCTGATCATGAAAACTTTCATAGACCAGTTGTATATTCTCTTTCCCTGTTATTTGATATAATAACTCTGAAATACCGGAACCTATTATTTCCTTATCCTGTAAACGAAATAAAAAATCAAGATTAGAACTCGCATAGCTAATATTCAAATCCTTATCTGTTCCAATAAAAATATCTTTTACCCTATCAAATACTTCTTTGATGATGGATGTTTGTGCGCTGACTCTTTTCTCTAAATGTTCATTTACATTTTTTAGACTATCCGCTAAAATTTCAATTTCTTTCTGGTATGTTTTTAAAGAAGTAATATTCGCTGCTATTGCAGCATGCCCGATTTTTTTGCCCTCTTTGTCTTTTAATGAAGTGATTGATATTTGAAGAAAAACCTGATGGCCCTCCGCATCTTTACGCGCCACTTCTCCTGTCCATTTCCCGTTTGCTTCAATCGCTTGAATTCTCTCTCTCATTGCAGGAGCTGATTCCATTGAAACAAGAACATCTTCAACCTGCTTATTCAGCATCTCGGACCTGTCACGTTTATAAAAATCCTCCGTAGCTTTATTGCAATAAGTTAAATGATGATCGTTATCAGTGATCGTTATTGAATCAAAACTTGTTTCAATAATGTCAGCATAAATTTGATTCTGAACAGCTAGTTTTTCTCTCTTTGAAATTTGATCTAATAATCGCCAAAATATAATCATTGTAAAAAACAAGCCTCCCCAAATCAAGATTCTAAAAAGAATAGCATTTTTCTGCGTTTCTACTAAATGCTTATTCTGAAAATTTAAAACAAATTCCCTGCCTAGATCGTAAATACTATTGTACTTGTTGATAAAGCCATAAATAATTAAACTATCCCTATTATTCTTCAACAAAAACTGAATGGCACTGTCGGGCTGACCCCTTTTACTAAATCCAATAATAATATTGGAAAAGCGGATCTTTTCCTTCATAATAGAATCTAAGGAAGCAATATCCCGGCATAGAAAATATTTATCACCACAGGTGTATTTTAAACTATCCAGTTCGCTTTTAGCAATACTATCACCAATTTCGATCTCGGCAGCTTTGATCCTATTTTTTGCGATCAGATGAGGCTTTTCATTTCTTTCAATGAAAGTAATGGCTGTATTAAGCTTATCAAGATGGTTCAACATATTTGATACCAACATTTCATCTTGTGCTTGTGCAATGGTTTCTTTCAAATCATTTGAGACCCGGAAATTGATTATCATTAAAATAATGAAAATGCCTGCAAAAGCAACACTAAGAAGCAGTTTTGGCGAAGTACCTTTCATAAAATATTTTAATTTTAGAGAAGTACTAACAACCTACGAAAATATCTGAATAAAAACAATGAACTTTGTCAGGTTCAAGAATATAACTCCCGCTATTGCGTTCAAAAAAAATATCGGATACATTGATATAAATCAATGCCTTTGACAGCAACAGGATGCTGCTATTTAATGAAAGTGATTTTCCTGATCCGACTTACAGTTTCAGGTGTAAATCCCATATGGATGCGATCATGTGTTGCGGTAATCGCTGAAGAATATCAGGATGCAATTTTGCAATACAACTCCTTTTAATTCATTATATATTTCGGCAGGATGATCTCTTTACCTTTTTCTATTGCTTTTTCATTTTCAATGATCAAGCCGTGATGTCGGGATGGTAAACATTTTTCGAGACCCTGATGCATATGTTCTGGATCGATCAATGGTTTTATCTTTAAGAAGGCACCAAGAACGATCATATTAAACACTTTAGAAGATTTCATTCTCGAAGATTCATACGCAGCATCAACCGTATAAATATCAATATCGGTTCTAACAGGATGGCGCGTAATTCCATTCGGATCATAGATCAACAATCCTCCTTTCTTAATCGCATTCTCGAATTTGTCCATCGATTGTTGATTCAAAATAATAGCCGTATCAAACTGATTCAAAATAGGAGAACTGATCTTTTCATCACTGATGATCACAGTAACATTTGCCGTGCCGCCTCGCATCTCCGGGCCATAAGAAGGAAACCAACTTACTTCTTTGTCTTGCATGATCCCGGCATAGGCGAGAATTTTTCCCATCGATAAAATTCCCTGTCCTCCAAATCCCGCTATGATAATCTCTTCTGTCATGTCTTCATTTTTTATTTTGGAATTTTAATATCTCCCAGTGGATAGAATGGGAACATATTTTCTTCCATCCATTTATTAGATTCCACCGGTGTCATCTTCCATCCCGAATTACAATTAGAAACAATTTCAACAAACGATAATCCTTTGTTCAGTTTTTGATATTCAATGGCTTTTTGAATCGCTTTTTTTGCTTTTCGAACATTCGCTGCATTATGCACGGATTGTCGTGTAACATAATAAGTGCCCGGTAACATAGCAATTAGTTCGGTGATCTTTAGTGGCGATCCCATTGTTTCTGTATCACGACCAAAAGGCGAAGTGGCAGTCTTCATATTCGGTAAAGTGGTGGGTGCCATTTGTCCACCCGTCATTCCATAGATCCCGTTATTCACAAAAAAGATAGTAATGTTTTCTCCCCTGTTACAGGCATGGATCGTTTCACCGGTGCCAATAGCAGCAAGGTCTCCATCGCCCTGATAAGTAAATACAAATTTGTGTGGCATTAATCTTTTTATTCCCGTTGCAACAGCTGGTGCTCTTCCATGAGCAGCTTGTTGCATATCGATATTCAAAAATTCGTATGCAAGAACCGAACAGCCAACAGGGGCAACGCCAATGGTATCGGCCTGCAAATTCATCTCTTCGATCACTTCCATGATCAATCGATGAATGGTTCCATGCCCACATCCCGGACAATAAGAAAGTGCAGCATCTGTCATTAAAGAGGTCCGGCCGTAAACCAGATTTTCTGCTGTACAAATTTCTTCTTTGGATAGGGTTGCTGTATCAAGCATGGGTTTTCGTTTTTATAAAAGTTTCTTCCAATACATTCAATACTTCTCCCGGTGCAGGTATGATCCCTCCGAGTCTTCCATAATGTTCTACCCGCACGGTACCATTTGT
>CAIMKO010000257.1 GCA_903841915.1 uncultured Chitinophagaceae bacterium
GAATATGTGGCTATAATAGAGCGAAAAATCTTTAACTGAGCTCATTATTGTATGAAGCCCCTGGTTTAAGAAACCAATCCACGCGTAGTTACGGACTTTCAAAAATAGAACTAATGAGCGGCAATAAAAAAGCCAGCCTGAGAACAGGCCAGCCCCTATAAACCCTATCAAGAGCTAAGTTACAGAAATCCTATAACAATAAAATAGTTCAAATTTTTAAAAATCAGCTTAACAAATCCAGATTATACAAACCAACCAAAATCACCTTTTTAATTAACGATAATCATTTTATGCTTTATATCAAGATTATAATATTGTACCATGAATATGTATAAGGTAATATTTAATGACAATAAGCCTGTTTTAACATATCAGGTTAGTCTGACTTATTGGAATAATATTGATCTATTAAAAGAAGATGGATCGATAAATTGGTTGCCTATTTTAGCGCTCAATGAACAAGATAGCATTGATATTGCAGCGAAAATTATTATTGAAGCCCTTTAGATTTTGTTTTTTGATACAGGGTACCATGAAGGCTATTAATTTCGGTTTGGTCACTGTTTCAATGCTTTTATTTCCAAGTTGCCCGCCATTTATTTTCATAAGCAGAATAATTAGATTATCATTAGATTTGGATTGATATTCTTTGCAAAAAGATTAACCGCAATAAGGATACATGGACAAAAACATTGAAAAAGAGACGTTCTGTCTGGAATTTACCATCAAAAAGCTCAAGAACAAGCATAAAAAGTAGTTGTGCTAGAAATACAAAGTTATCCTGGTCTTCTACCTCCATTAAAAAGTGTTATGCAACAATAAAAGAGTATAATCTCCCGATATTGCGGGAATTGGGCTGCCTTTCAACCAAAGTATGAACTTTCTCTAGCTCACGTGATCTAAATTTTAAAGACAATTTTGTCCGCTTTATGATTGCAGTCATATCTGGCAATAACATGTTGTTGGAACTTTGCCAAATAATTCAAAATAAAAAAATGCAATTATGAAACTAAAGAATCTTTTACCAGCAGTAATACTAACCAGTCTGTTCATTTACAGTTGTGGTTCAAATCCTCAACCTGCGGGGGACAGTCCAAATGCAACCATGAAGGAGCCCGGTGATAAATCCGGAGTTCCTGTAGTAACAGATAACTCGAAAGGAAAGGGAAAGTTTACAGAAGTAAAACTAACTTCTCCGCTTGACCAGAAAATGGTAGCCGGAGGTAAGGCTATATACGATGTAAAATGTAATGCCTGTCATAAACTCAATGACGAGAAGTTAGTTGGTCCCGGATGGAAAGGAGTGACAGACAGGAGAAAACCGGAGTGGATTATGAATTTTACTACTAATACAGATGAGATGATCGACAAAGATCCGGAAGTACAGGCGATGCTCGAAAAGTGCTTGGTGCGTATGCCCAACCAACATATTAGCGATGAAGATGCCCGTAACATTCTAGAGTTCATGCGTAACAATGACGGGAAAAATTAGTTTATTCAAAAGGTCTAAGATCTGTTCTAAAGGATAGCACAATAAAAATATTATATGCGCACATGAAGAGTAAAAAGCAATTTTGGATTACACTTTCCCTTTTGAACCTTTGTATAGTAGCCTTATTGGGAGTAACATTAAGAAGCAAAATATTATTTCCATTAAGGTTTATTGATTTCAAGAATGTGCTTCACGCACATTCTCATTTTGCTTTTGGCGGGTGGATAACAATAGTGTTATTGACTTTGATGATCTATGAAATTTTACCTGATCATTTTAGTAACAAGAAAAGATATCAGTGGTTATTGCTGGGGTTATTGCTCAATGCCGCAGGAATGCTCATTTCATTTCTCTGTCAGGGTTATGCGTTCTTTTCAATTATGTTCTCGACACTTTTCATTCTTGTAACTTATGCGTTCAGCTTCCTGTTTATAAGAGATATTGTCAGAGTTAAAGCTGAAATGACAGTAAGAATACTCAGTATATCAGCGATTGCTTGCCTTTCCATTTCGTCAGTTGGCCCATTTACCCTTGCATATATAATGGCTAGTCATTCAGGTAATTCACTCTTGTACAGGGATTCTATATATACCTATCTTCATTTCCAATATAATGGTTTTTTTACGTTATCGGTTTTTGCTCTTTTCTTTAATGTTTTGTATAAGAATTTTGATAAAAGACAACTTCGACGAGCGCGACAATTTGCATGGCTGATCAGTATTTCAGTGATCCCAACTTTGTTCATTTCCTATTTGTTCCATTTTGTGAATTCCGGAATAAGGACGATGGCAGTGATTGGCAGTATTTCTATTTTGATAACTATTATATTGCTAATCAGTACTTTACAATCTATTAAAGACCATCTAAAGGCAATTCCTTCCTTTGCAAGAAATGCAGGGTTACTATCTATCATTGCATTTTTATTAAAATCACTATTGCAGATAGGAACAATTATACCGTCACTTGGTAAATTGGTTTATGGAGACAGGGCAATAATAGTCGGATACCTTCACTTAGTATTGCTCGGATTTATTACGCTGTATATTTTGGCTCACCTGCTTTACACCGGCAACCTTAATTCTGCATCGCTGTTAACACGTGTTGCAGTCATAACATTCGCGGGAGGTGTGATTGCAAATGAAGTTATTCTAATGGTACAAGGGTTCGGAAATATGTTTATGGTTAGCAATAGTTTTTATGCATCGTTATTATGGATAGTAAGCATCTGGCTGTTATGCGGAGCCTTACTAATCATAATTTCAAAACTCAAATACAACAAATAATACCAGAGAAATAATCTTGATTTTATCGCAGACGATTTGATTTAACAGGGACGTTTTTCTTCGAGAAACGAGACACTCTCTCCGAAAAATACTCTGCCTTTCCTTATGAGAATCTCACCGCGCTGATGCATATGCCTCATTACCCTGATAACTGTTTCAACCCGAAGACAGGTCATGTTAGCGATCTGTTGTCTGGTGAGTTTTAGTTTGCCACATTCGGTGCAAACATTATGTTTGTGTTGCCACAGGTAGGATATAAGTGATTTAATCCGCTCTTCAGGTTCATTATGCAGCAGTTCGGTAAGCATGAAGAATTTGAACCTGAGGCGTTGAGCCAGAAGTTTGGAAAACGAAAAGTGTATGTCCGGATGTTCCTCCAGCAATTGATGAAAGGTGGCCTTCTGCAGTTTTATTATCAGCGAATCCTCATCTGCAATAGCAGTTGCCGCATAACATCCGCCATCGAAGAGTGGCAGTTCACCAAAACATTCGCCAGGTTCTACCACCATATGCAAATATTCCTTGCCTTCTTTATTAAAGTTAGCCCACCTCACTTTACCGCTTACAAGCTGATAATAGAAATTACAGTTGTTACCTTCAAAAAAGATTACGTCTCCTGCGGTAACTTTCTTATAAGTACCACCCATTGCAAGTAAGTAAGCAATATCTACCATTGATATCAATTATAATATGATATGCTAAAGTAGATGAAACAATAACTAATATTCATGATTACAGGCAGGTACTGGTATGATTAAAATCATATTCACGACTTGCTGAAGACAAAATAATTCTAATGCTTTAGTTGCCAACGTTTTATAGAAATATCTCTGAAAAGAAAATTCCCTTGAAAAAAATAATTTTTCTCATTTATGATTCCACGCATAATCGACCCTTTTGCAGTTGCGTAATCTTGCATCGTCAATTTTTCAACAACAAATCAGAAATATGAAAATAATGTTGCTAATACCGGTTATCTGGATCTTGCTGGCTTCTTGTGGCGGAAACGGTTCAAGTTCGGGCAAAAATCCATATACAGCAGATGATTCAAAAAAAGAAGCGAATGGCAATCCTTCTTACGACCCTAACAGGGGGGAAGGTAAATTCACCCATGTAGATATACCGGCTGCACTTGATGCAGGAATGGCTGCCAACGGTAAAAAGACTTTTGATGTAAAATGCGGTTCCTGCCACAAACTGACAACCGAAAAACTGGTGGGACCTGGCTGGCAGGGTGTAACGCAAAGGCACACGCCCGAGTGGATCATGAATTTTGTAACTAATACTGATGCTATGCTTAACAAAGACCCCAAAGCGCAGGCACTGCTGGAACTATGCCTTGTGAGAATGCCAAACCAGAACCTAAGCGATGACGAGGCCCGTGCATTGTATGAGTTCATGAGGCAAAATGACGGCGCAAAATAACTAAAGTAAATTTCTTAATATATAAATCAACCAAAAACAATTATTTATGAGACATCTTAAATATTTTACAGTAGCGGGTGCTATAGCGCTCGTAATCGGGATAAATTCGTGCAAACCTAAAAATGCAGAAAGCGCAGTTACCAACGATGCCGCTGCAAAAGCTTATGTGGCTCCGGGGAAATACGATTTGTTTTACAATTTTGTGTCAGGTGGATTCAGCGGTCAATTGAGTGTATATGGCTTGCCAAGTGGCAGGTTGCTTCGGGTAATCCCTGTATTCTCTATGGACCCTGAAAAGGGTTATGGATACAGCGAAGAAACCAAGCCTATGCTTATGACATCACATGGCTCAGTTCCTTGGGACGACCTGCACCACACCGAGCTGTCCCAGACAAATGGCGAAATTGATGGCAGATGGGTATTTGCCAACGCCAATAACACGCCTCGTGTAGCAAGAATAGATCTCACGACATTCCGTACAGCAGAGATAATTGAATTACCAAACAGTGGAGGTAATCATAGCTCTCCTTTTATTACACAGAATACTGAATACGTGGTGGCTGGCACCCGTTTCAGTGTGCCACCCGATTATGAAGACGGAGATGTGCCTATCAATACCTACAAGAAAAACTTTAAGGGCCACATAAGCTTTATAAAAGTGGGCAAAGAAGGCGAAATGGATATTGCATTCCAGTTGGAATGCCCCGGTGTCAATTTCGATCTTTCTCACGCTGGTAAAGACAAATCTCATGGCTGGTTCTTCTTCAGTTGCTACAATACTGAGCAGGCTAATACTTTGCTTGAAGTAAACGCTTCGCAGAAAGATAAGGATTTCATCATGGCAGTTAACTGGAAAAAGGCGGAAGAGTACCTGAAAGAAGGGAAGGGTAAAAAAATAGCAACAAAGTACGCCCACAATGTTTATAACGAGAAGACCCATACGGCTACTTCTGAAATTAAAACAGAAGTTACTGTACTGAATGCTATGGAGTTGAAGGATATTTGCTATTTTATTCCCTGTCCGAAATCTCCACATGGCTGTGATGTAGACCCAACCGGCGAATACATCGTTGGTAGTGGTAAACTTGCTGCGCTGATTCCGGTATTCAGTTTTGATAAAATACTGAAAGCAATAGCTGATAAGGCATTTGATGGAGACTTTCAGGGCATACCTGTTATCAAATATGAAGCAGCTCTATATGGCGAAGTGAAGAAGCCTGGCTTAGGCCCTTTGCATACAGAGTTTGATGGGAATGGATTTGCCTATACATCCATGTTCGTATCAAGTGAGGTGGTTAAGTGGAACATTAAAGAACTTAAAGTGGTGGATAGGGTGCCAACGTTTTATTCAGTTGGTCATTTATGTGTGCCTGGTGGTGATAGTCGCAAGCCAAACGCTAAATATATGATTGCCTACAACAAAATTACCAAAGATAGGTATCTGCCTACCGGCCCTGAGCTGGCTCAGAGCGCACAACTCTTTGACATTACAGGTGAAAAAATGCAGATGATACTCGACTTCCCAACTATTGGCGAACCGCACTATGCCCAGGCAGTATCTGCCGATCTGATAAAGAACAACTCAGTGAAATTTTATAAGATTGAAGAGAATGCCAATGCTTTTGTTGCAAAAGGGGAAGGCGCAGCTAAAGTGGAACGCAAGGGAAATCGGGTAGATGTTTATATGACAGCAATCCGCTCGCATTTGGTGCCAGATAATATTGAAGGTATCCGAATGGGTGATGAGGTTTATGTGCATGTTACGAATCTGGAACAGGATTGGGACGTGCCACATGGTTTCGCGATCAAGGGCGCTCTGACCTCCGAACTATTGATTATGCCTGGTGAAACACAATCTATTAAATGGGTGCCAGACCGTGTTGGTATTTTCCCGATGTACTGTACTGATTTTTGCAGTGCGCTACATCAGGAAATGTCAGGCTATATCAGGGTATCGCCAACAGGCAGTAATGTACCCTTGCTATTCAGCACAGGGAAAAATATGCCTGTAGAAGACCCAGCTAAAAAGTAAATAATCAACTCCCGGTTACAAAGTAACCAGCCGCATAAATATCGGATTCAACTTACCAATGTGGAGTAATCTCCCTATAGTAAGCTGAATCCGGCTCGGCGTAACTTCTCAAACCAGAACAAAATGCAAGGTGATAAATTAATGATCGGTACTAGGTGGATTGTTGCAATTTGCGGTTTAAGCCTTATAGCAGTTTTGTTTGTTCCTATGTGGCGTATAGATCTTAATGCACCTCAATATCCTGAGGGCCTGAGTTTAGCGATCCATGCCAACGGAATAAGGGGAAATGTCGATATTATTAATGGCCTCAACCACTATATAGGTATGAAAACACTCCATGACAAAGACTTTCCTGAATTTACCATTCTTCCATGGTGCATTGGTTTCTTTATA
>CAIMKO010000258.1 GCA_903841915.1 uncultured Chitinophagaceae bacterium
CAATTCATTAGTGATGGAAGTGGCAACAGGCAAATGAACATAAGTGCCAACCGATGGCCCGTGACGAAAATGTGTGCTGTGTGATTCAGCTTTTGGAACGATGAAAACACTGATCGTTTTTGCAGCGCCGTTTTGCCGACGTAATTTTTCTGCGACACGGGATGTATAAGTGGCCACAGCTTCTTTGATGTCTTTTATTTTTGTAACAGGCTGCCCAAACATTCTTGTTGTAGCGATCATCTTTTTATTGATGAGTTCTTCTTCCATTACTATTGCAGGTTCGCCATTCAATTCTTTTATTAAGCGAACACCTACTACACCGCCTAGATGCCGATGTGCCCATTCGATACTCATTCTTTTCAGATCCAATGCGGTATTGATCCTTAATTGGCGAAGCTTGGTTGCATATTGATAACCTACGCCCCAGATATCTTCAACAGCTGTGCGTTGTAATGCATCATCTATTTTTTCTTCATTATCCAGCACCAGTACACAATCTGTTTCAATCTTATTTTTTTTCGATAAACGATTGGCCACTTTACTCAACACTTTGGTAGGGGCAACGCCGATGGAAACTTTAATGCCCGTCCACATTTCAACAATGGTCCTCATTTCTTTTGATGCATCGATTAATTTATCTGCAGGAATATGATGCAGGTCTAAAAAAGATTCATCTACCGAATAGACTTCCACATTTTCTTTACCAACTAATATGCGCAAGGTTTCCATCACACGCCAACTTAAGTCGCCATATAAATGATAATTAGAAGAAAAAGTTTCCACGCCATATTTTTCGATCATCGGTTTTGCTTTGAAATAGGGCCCTGCCATTTGCACGCCGAGTTTCTTTGCTTCATCACTTCGGGAAATGATGCAGCCATCATTATTGCTTAGCACAATAACAGGCTTGTCCTCAAGATCCGGACGAAACAATCTTTCGCAAGAACAATAAAAACTATTACAATCTACAATTGCTTTCATACCCCCTAACCCCCTAAAGGGGGAATTTTAGTGACTCATATTTTTGCATCATGTCTCTCATGTATGGCTGCTGTTATTTTTGAAATAACAGTTTCCATTGAATTGAAAATTTCTTTGTTAGAGAAACGAATAACTTTTATACCGGATGAATGTAAGGCACTGTCTCTTTCTTTATCTGCAATTTTATTTTCTATTTTTTGGTGTATCTCTCCATCTGCTTCTATAATCAATTGCAAAGAGTGACAATAAAAATCTGCAATGAATTGTTGAATGGGATGCTGTCTTCTGAATTTATATCCGAAAGGTTTTGTTCTTAGATATTCCCAAAGAATAACTTCAGCATCTGTGAGATTATTTCTCAATTGCTTCGCTTTTGCAAAAATCAACGGATTGGCTTTTTGAAACATCTTCTTTTCCATGATCGTGATTTAGTATTCCCCCTTCAGGGGGTTAGGGGGTATGAATTACGTAGGTAACCACACCCCACACATTTGTCCTGTCATCAAAAACGGATAAAGGGATATCTGAAAATTTTTTGTTCTCAGATATTAATGTCACCGAGTTGATATTTTTCTGTAATCGCCTTACCAGTAATTCACCTTCCATGATGGCGACGATCACCCTGCCATTACTGGGTTTGATGCTGCGGTCAACAATTAATGTGTCGCCGCTGTGAATGCCGGCACCGATCATCGCGTCGCTGTTCATGCGAAAAAAATAAGTGGCAGGTTTGTTTTTGATGAGTTGCTCATTCAGATCGATGCCGCGTTCCATATAATCATCGGCAGCAGCCCCAAACCCCGTTGCATTGGCAGTTTGTATATCATTCTGACTGAATTTTTTACTGCCGTCATATTTTACCCGGTAAAAAGTTTCGTTATCCATAAAAACTAAATTTTGTAATGCTAAATTAATTAGTAAATTTATACTAAATTATTTATCTCAATAAAATATTATTATGAAAATGACCTTTCAAGCACCAGCCCCCCGAATACCATTGTTCAGCAACCTTTATGAATATCTGCTCGTGGCGCAGTCGGATGAAAAAGTATATCAACAAATAGTGGAAGAAAAAAAATCTTTCTTCGATACGTATAAGGAGAAAGTGGCTATTAAGACCAAACCGCATATTACGGTAAGTAACTTTTTGGCAAAGGAAACGATGGAGGAGACCATCATCCGCTGGATGCAACGCATCATCAGCACACAATTCAGTTTCTCTGTTTCATTGAATAATTACAGCGGTTTCCCGCCGCATACGGTCTATCTGCGAGTACAGGATCACCAGCCTTTCAAACAATTGGCATCATCATTAAAAGCTGTGGATCAATATGTGAGAGGAAATGAGTGTCCGCCAATGAAACTAATTATGCATCCGCATGTAAGTATTGCAAGAAGATTGCCCGAGCATATTTATGAGAAAGCCATTACAGCATATGCGCCTAAATCTTTTCATGCATCTTTTGAAGTAAAGCAATTGATACTGTTAAGAAGGCAGCATCAGTTTGATGCCTGCAAACAAGTGAGTGTATTTCATTTGGGAACAGATAATCGTTTGTTTAATTGATCTGCCACGAATGCACGAATAAAACTCATTAGTTTTTATTCGTGCATTCCCCGAAAAATCGGGGCATGCTGTGGCTTAAAAAACATTTGTCAATAGCAACGTGTTAGCATGAAAATAAAACTAGCATTCATTCCTGAATCAGAGAATCCTAACAGAATAAACTTCTTTGTTTACATAAAGCTTCATAAAACCTAACAAATAATTGCATGAATGAAGAACAGCAGGAGCAAAATAATAACACGTATAAAAAAGGAAGAGGTGCACAGTTCAATCCAAAGAACCGGTTCTTAAAAAATGAAAGGGTAAAAGAACATATTGAAAGTATTGATGACTGGACCGAACCCAATATTGCCACACAATACCTTGAGGACAAATCAAAAACGTTGGTGAATAAAGTGGATAGTCCGGATGTGGGCATGTTGTACAGCATGAATCCTTATCAAGGCTGTGAGCACGGCTGCATCTACTGCTATGCCCGTAATGCCCATGAATACTGGGGTTATAGTGCAGGATTGGATTTTGAAAGAAAGATCATCGTAAAGAAGAATGCGTCTGAACTGCTGCGTAAATTTTTGATGCATCCCAAATGGGAATGTTTGCCGATATCATTAAGCGGCAACACAGATTGTTATCAGCCTGCAGAAAAAAAGTTTCGCATCACCCGACAATTATTAGAAGTATGCAATGAATTCAATCAACCGGTGGGCATGATCACCAAGAATGCAGGGATGCTGCGTGATAAGGGCCTGCTGAAAGAAATGGCAAAGAAAAAACTGATCAGCATTTTAGTAAGCATCACTTCTTTTGATGAAGACCTGCGCTTGGTTATGGAGCCAAGAACCACTACTGCCAAACAACGTTTACGCTTGATCAAAGAACTAAGTGATGAAGGTGTGCGAATGGGTGTGATGCTTGGGCCGATGATACCGGGATTGAATGAACATGAAATGCAGCGCATTATGAAAGCGGCAAGCGAGAATGGCGCCAGTTTTTCTGCTTATACTTTTATTCGTTTGAACGGTGCGGTCAAACTGATCTTCCATGACTGGTTGTATAAGAATTTTCCTGACCGTGCCGATAAGGTATGGCATATGATACAGCATGCTCATGGCGGAAAAGTAAATGACAGTCGTTTTGGTGTGCGTATGCGTGGTGAAGGTCCCATTGCAGAATTGGTCAATCAGCAATTTAAAAAATATAATAAACTCTATGGCCTGAATGCAGAGCAATGGGAATTAGACTGCAGTCAATTTAGAAGACCGGGTGAGCAAGGGAAGTTATTTTAGGTTTTACAAACTTCGTATATTTGAACAAACCTGATTTATGGCATACAATAAATCTGAATTGCTGGCTTTACCTGCAAAAGAGAAATTGGCACTTGCAGAAGAATTGTGGAGCAGTGTGGAAGAAGAATTAGCTCCTGTTTCTAAAGACGAAATTCTTTTTGCAGAAGAACGCTTACAAATGCATGAAGCCAAGCCCGAGGAAGGCATGAGTGTTGATGCTTTTAAAAAATATTTTGCCGATAAGTATGGTTTATAAAATAATTATTAAGCCAATTGTTTTTCTAGATGCAGAAGAAGCAGTTATTTATTATGAAAAACAAATCGCAGGATTAGGCAAGAAATTTTATAATCAGTTACTTTTATCACTTATTGATATTCAGTTAAAACCTTTTACTCATTCTTTTGTAAAAGAACCTGTAAGACGTTCGATAGTGTTGAAGTTTCCTTACAAGATTTATTATATCATTTCAGTGGATACAATTTTTATTTTAGGAATCTCTCACGCCAAAAGAAGCAATGCCTTTGTAAAAAAGAGAGTCAAATTACTCCAATAGAAAGCCACACTATATTTCTACCGCTAATCCTCAAAATAAACAGCACTTCATTTATTCAATTACCTCCTTAAAATAATTGAGTACACTTGTGTTGATTATGCAAGCCTCTACACTATCAGCATTCAGCAGTCAGAAGTTCAAGTTCTGGTCATTCATTTCCATGTTCTTACTGGTGTTTGTGCATTCGTATAATCTGCATATCAATTATCTGCAGCCATGGACCATACCGGGCGAACGAATGACAGTCAACAGTTTCATTCAATATCTTTTTGCTAATGGCTTGTTGCGTTTTCGTATTCCCATGCTCTTTATTATCTCTGGTTATTTATATGCATTGCACGATAGCAAACCGTATAAAGAAAGAACCCAAAAACGCTTAAGGACTTTATTACTGCCTTATTTGATATGGAGTGGATTCGGATTGATCCTGACTTATGTGCTGGAATTATTTCCCTACACCAAACATATCATCGAACAAACACAGTTCATGCAGATCGATGATCACAGAACATTATTGCATCAATATAAATGGTATGAATGGCTGGGCAGATGGATACTGGTTCCCGTCCCTTTTCAATTATGGTTTATCCGTGTGTTGCTCATGTATAATATTGCATATCCCTGGTTGCGAAATTGGGTAACGAGTAAAAAAGGGAGAAGAATATTTTTTCCAATCGCTATTTTTTTATGGCTAGCTACTTTCGGCACACCCTTTTTTGAAGGAGAAGGATTATTATTTTTCTCGCTGGGCATATGGATGCAGAAAACAGAGTTCAATATTCAATCACCGAATAAATGGTTGAAGCCATTACCATGGTTCTTGGTATTCATTCTTGCAGCAAGTAGTAAAACATGGCTGGCATTTAACGGTCAACCCTTTTTTGGCGATGCTGTTTATCCAGTTTTAGTAGTGTTGCATAAATTAGTTGTGTTTAGTGGCTTGGTAGCCGCATGGTTTGGTTGTGATGCATTGGTTAAAAGATTCATGGGATATGATTGGTTTGTATGGCTCTCAGGATTTTCTTTTATCATCTACGCCTTGCATACACCGATCCTGTTTTATGTGAATCAAAGCTTGTTACCATTGCTGGAACATATTGCTAATTACCGGATCCTATTATTCATCACACTGCCAATTGCAATCATTATCTTTTGTATTTCTACCGGAGCTTTGTTGCGAAAGATTGTTCCAAAGGTTTATTCGATACTCACGGGGGGAAGGGGATTATAGGAGGAGTCGGGAGTCTGGGGTCGTAAGTCGGGAGAAAGAAGTACATTAATATTAATCAGTACAAAAAATACATACTCAAGTCTATAAAGTAAAAGCTGCGAGCTGTAAGTTATTAGCTTCGAGCATAGCTCACGGCTCATAGCTTTTTTGCTCATAGCTATTCATCATTAAAGACGATCATAAGCTGTCTATCGGACTATTCAAGTTTAATAGCTTTCCTCATGCCTGCTAGCAAATAAAATATATCTTTAAAAGCAAGAAATATTTTATTCATGGCCGGATTCAAACGCACGCTTTCATTAGGTACAACCATTGCTATTGTGGTGGGCGGCGTGATCGGTTCCGGCATTTTCATGAAGCCTGCATTGATGGCTTCTCAATTAGGTTCACCAATTTTATTATTGAGTGTTTGGATCGTTGCGGGTTGTATCACATTGTTTGGTGCATTGAGCAATGCTGAAGTGGCAGCTATGTTTCCTGAAACAGGCGGACAATATATCTTCTTCAAAAAAATGTACGGTGAAGCATTTGCATTCTTATATGGATGGGCGGCATTTGCCGTCTTCAACACAGGTGGAAATGCATCCATTGCTTATGTATGTTCTCAGTACACAAATTATTTTATTGAACTGCCGAGATTCGCTGCTGCTACAGAACATGCATGGTTACTGCATATTCCCGGCGTAGGTAATATTTTCCCTTTAGAGAATTTTGGTGTGAAACTCCTCACCATTTTTATTATACTCATCTTAAGCGGCATCAATTATTACAGTGTTCAGTACGGCGGTACATTGCAACGTATCCTCACTTTATTAAAAGCGATCGCCATTGTATTATTGATAGGAGGAATTTTATTTTCTGGAAAAGGATCCACACATAATATCATCACATCCATTCCAAACATGCCGCATGGAATGGCATTGGTAAGTGCATATATGGCTGCGATTGCCGGTGCATTCTGGGCTTACGACGGATGGAACAATATCACATTTGTTGCAGGTGAAGTAAAGAATCCGCAGCAGAATATCCCGAAGAGTCTATTCTTCGGATTGTTTTTTTGTATCGTCATCTATGCATTGATCAATCTGGCTTATGTGTATGTATTGCCTATTGCACAATTATCTACTTCATCTTTTGTTGCATCTGATGCTGCAACGGTAACATGGGGGATCATTGGTGGAAGCATCATTGCATTGATGGTCATCATTTCAACATTGGGAACAACGAATGCAAATGTGCTGGCAACAGCACGTGTTACTTATTCGATGGGCGAAGACAATAAATGGTTTGCATGGGCAGGAAAAAAACAAAACAAGTATGATACACCGGGTAATGCATTATTACTGAATGCTGCATGGTCGGTCTTGTTGATACTTAGCGGTTCTTTTGATATGCTTACGGATATGCTCATTTTCGTCAGCTGGTTTTTTTACGGTATGAGCGCATTAGGTGTTTTTATCCTTCGTAAAAAAATGAAAGATGTGGAACG
>CAIMKO010000259.1 GCA_903841915.1 uncultured Chitinophagaceae bacterium
CTAGTAGCAGATCTATCGGAATGCCGGCTGCTCATATCAATCATCATTATGGATTTAATCCTGAAGTTGCATGGAATGAAGGGATCAGTATTGATCAGAAGTTTAAATTATCTGCAAGAGATGGAAATATCAGTTTTGATTATTTCAGAACCGATTTTAGTAATCAGGTGGTAAATGACATTGATCTATCTGCAAGACAGGTAAGTTTTTATAATTTACAAGGGCAATCATTTTCCAATGCTTTTCAAATTGAATTGAATTATGAATTAGTGAAAAGGTTGGATGTTCGTGTAGCTTATCGTTTGTTTGATGTACAAACAACCTACCATAATCAATTAATGGAAAGACCATTGGTTGCCAAAGACAGGGCTTTTATTAATCTGGCCTATGAAACAAAGAATAAATGGAAATTTGATTATACCATCCAGTGGACAGGCGCAAAACGATTGCCTTATACCGGAGACAATCCTGCACAATTTCAATTGAGCAATTATTCGCCATCTTTTGTGTTAATGAATGCACAAGTAAGTAAGACATTTAATTCATTTGATCTGTATCTGGGAGCAGAAAATATTACAGATCAAAGACAAAATAATCTGATCATTGACGGGGCACATCCATTTGGTAATTATTTTGATGCATCCATTGTTTGGGGTCCGGCTTTGGGGAGGATGATCTATGGCGGTTTGAGGTTTAAATTGAAGTAAAATAAAGACGGGAAGTCCGAAAAGTCTGTAAGTCCGTTAAAACCAGGAAATATGTAACTTTCTGCTCCTACGGTCTTACGTACTTTTCCGACTTTCCGTCTTTCTATCTGACCTGCCGACTTTTCTTCAACTGTACAAGAGTGCGACGCAACAGCAGCCTGGCTTTTAACCGATTTTCCGACCCCAAAAAAATAGCCCTTAAAAAGGCTTTTTTCGGGTGTTTAACCCTACCTTTGCCACCCCGAATAAAAAACCATCGGGGTCTAATATGAATCTTATTAATAAACAACTAAACGCAGATGCACAGGAGAGTGCTGCAGCACCAGCTGTAGAACCTACTACTGCGACAACAAATGCACCTGTAGCAGAAGTTGCAGCCACTGAACCGGTTGTAGCTGTTGAGCCTGTTGCCGAAACAATAGCTGCTCATGATGATTTTGACTGGACCATCGACAAACGTAACGTAAGTAACTATGATGATGTTCAGCGTAAAAAGTATGATAAAGTGTATGAAGACACTTTCGTACAGATCAATGACGGAGAAATTCTGAAAGGAGATGTTGTAGGGTTAACTAAAACTGATGTTGTGATCAACATTGGATTTAAAAGTGATGGTTTGATCTCTTTGAATGAATTCAGAGATGTACAAGGATTAAAAGTTGGTGACCTTGTAGAAGTAATGGTGGTTGAAAAAGAAGACAGAGATGGCAATCTTCACCTGAGCCGTAAATCTGCCCGCATCTATCGTGCTTGGGAAAGAATTATGGAAGTTCATAAAACAGGAGAAGTAATCACAGGAACTGTTACCAGCAAAACAAAAGGTGGATTGATCGTTGATGTATTTGGTATGGAAACTTTCTTACCGGGTTCTCAGATCGATGTGAAACCTGTAACTGATTACGATCAGTTTGTTGGAAAAACTATGGAATTCAAAGTTGTTAAGATCAATGAAACAATTAAGAATGCCGTTGTATCTCACAAAGCATTAATTGAAAGCGATATCGAAGCACAACGTGCAGAAATCATGAGCAAACTGGAAAAAGGACAAGTATTGGAAGGAACTGTAAAGAACATTACAGACTTCGGTGCTTTCATGGATCTGGGTGGCTTAGATGGTTTATTATATATCACCGATATTTCTTGGGGAAGAATTTCTCACCCGAGTGAAGTGGTGAAGATGGATCAGAAATTACAGGTGGTTGTATTAGACTTTGATGATGATAAGAAACGTATCAGCCTTGGTTTAAAACAATTGACTCCGCATCCTTGGGATGTATTACCTGAAGGTTTAGCAGAAGGAACTGTAGTGAAAGGTAAAGTAGTGAACATTGAAGATTACGGTGCATTCTTAGAAATTCAACCGGGTGTTGAAGGTCTGGTACACGTAAGTGAGATCACTTGGGCTAACACACCGATCAATGCAAAAGAATTCTTCAAATTAGGAGATGAGTATTCTGCGAAAGTGGTAACACTGGATAAAGATGCTCGTAAGATGAGTTTGTCTATCAAACAAATGACAGAAGATCCTTGGAGCACTATTGAAACAAGATTCCCAGAAAAGAGCAAGCACAAAGGTTTGGTGAAGAACATCACTCCGTACGGTGTATTTGTTGAATTGGAAGCAGGTATTGGTGGAATGATCCATATCAGCGATCTGAGCTGGTTGAAACGTTTCAATCACCCAAGTGATTATGTAAAAGTTGGTGAACATATCGACATCATCATCCTTGGAATTGATAAAGAAAACCGCAAACTGCAATTAGGACATAAACAATTGGAAGAAGATCCTTGGAATGCACTGGAAGATACATTTGCTATCGGATCAGTACATGAAGGAACTGTAACACGCAAAGATGATAAAGGTGCGTTGGTACAATTGCAATATGGTTTAGAAGGTTTTGCTCCTAACCGTCACTTGAATAAAGAAGATGGCAAACAGGTTCAGGCTGATGAAACTGCACAATTTGTTGTGATCGAATTTGATCGTAACGAAAAGAGAATTGTGTTAAGTCATGCAAGGATTTGGGAACAGGCTATTGCTGAAGAAAAAGAAGCAGTGAAGAAAGAAGCAAGAGCAGAAACTGAAAAGACTAAGAAAGCAGTGAAGAATATTCAGGCAAAAGTTGAAAAAGCAACTTTGGGCGACTTAGGTGCGCTGGCTGATATTCGTGCTAAATTAGAAGGCGGCGAAGAAGCAGCAAAAGAAGAAGCAGCTAAATAAGTTTCTTAAGTTATAAGTAAAGCCATCCTGTTTATTCAGGATGGCTTTTTTGTTTAAATCCTCGGAGGTTTTAAAAACCTCCGAGGATTTCCTGTTGGAAACACTTCATTTCTTGTAAGATCTGTTCTATTTCCTGGTGGAAATGAAGCATTTCCTGTACGCCTTGTTCCATTTCCTGGTGGAAATAAGGCATTTC
>CAIMKO010000260.1 GCA_903841915.1 uncultured Chitinophagaceae bacterium
CCGACAAACAAATTGACGGCCGTACATTTTCCTTTGCCGTGAACAATGGTTTTGCGATCGGTAAAAAAGGTGGCTTCATGAATATATCTGCCGACTTTTTGAATCAAGGAAAAACATACCGTCAGGTTCCCGATACCAATGTATGGAAGAATTCAAATGCTTTGCCATTGAACAGTTCGCGCCGTGCATTCGGCGATGGCTCAGTTACAACAGCAGGCCTGATGCTGAATATGGAAGTACCTGTTAGTGCAAAGACTTCCTTCTATGCTTTTGGCGGATACAATTACAAAGCATCAGATGCATTTGCCTATACCCGTAACTGGAGTGCAAGGCCCGATCGTTTTCCTATTGATTCGAAAGGCAACCTAATATTTGTACCCGACATCATGAAGAAATCGAGCGATGGAGAAACTTATTATAACCCCCATATTCAAACTCATATCACAGATGTTTCTTTAGCTGCCGGTATCAAGGGCGATGCTGGAAATAACTGGACATGGGATCTGAGTAATACCATCGGTAAAAATGATTTCCATTATTATGGCGATAAAACTTTTAATGCATCTTATATCGGTAATGCATCTCAAACACATTTTAATGACGGAGGATTTAATTTTCTGCAAAACACTGTGAACCTGGATTTCAGTAAATCCATCAAATCAATAGCACAGGGATTGAACTTAGGTTTAGGTACTGAATTCCGTTATGAAAAATATTCTATTTATAAAGGTGAAGAAGCTTCTTATGAAGCCTACCCGAATAATTTTGGTCAGGCCCCAGGCTCGCAGGGATTTCCGGGCTTTAGTCCTGCAGATGAAGTAAAGGCCAGCAGAACCAATCTGGGCCTTTATGCTGATGCCGAATTGAATGTTACCAAAGCTTGGTTGCTGGATGCAGTTGTCCGTTTCGAGAACTATTCTGACTTTGGCGCGGTAAGTACTTTCAAATTAGCATCGAGATTAAAACTGACTGATAATTTTAATTTAAGAGGATCTGTAAGCACCGGTTATCGTGCACCATCCTTACAACAGATCAATTTCAGTAATACATTGACGTCTTTCAGTGGCGGACAATTGGTACAATCACGTATCGCCAATAATGGAAGTGCATTGTCAAATGCTGCAGGTATTCCTTCATTAAAACAGGAGACTTCTGTGAATGCAAGTATCGGCTTCAGTTGGAAACCGATCAGAGAATTAACACTTACCGTTGATGGTTATTCTGTTCAAGTGAAAGACAGAATTGTATTATCAGGTTTATTTGATGGGTCTTTGTCACCTTCGTTTGCAGCACAGCTAAATGCATTGAATGTAAGCACTGCACAATTTTTCGCTAATGCTGTCAGCACTACCAATTACGGAGTTGATATCGTTGCTGATTATACGAAGAAATGGAAGAACAGCAGTTTGAAGATCTTACTGGCAGGTAATATTCAGAACATGAGTGTTGATGAAGTGCATGTTCCTACTTTGCTGAATGACAGCTATGCACACAGAAAAAATTTCTTCAGCGACAGAGAAGAAGCATTCTTAAAAGCATCTGCACCTAAATCTAAGTTCACGTTGAATATTGATTACAATGTTGGTAAATATGGATTCGGAACACATTTCACTTATTTCGGAAATGTAAAACTCTTAGGATTCGGATGGACAGGTTTAGCAAGTGCAGCAGGAACAGGTGGTCCCGGCGATCCTGCGATCTCCGGAAGTTTCACAGGCATCGATCCTTATGTTGATATTGACGGATACAATGATCAGGTGCATGTATTACCTGAAGTATTCAATCAAACTGCAAAGATCACCACAGATATTTATGCATCTTATAAATTTTGTAAAGCAGCCAGCTTATTCATTGGTGCCGATAATTTATTCAATGTACATCCTGACCTGAGTGCGGTACCAAAAGCACATTATGAAGCAATGGATAATGAAAGTGGCGGACCATGGGATTCTGTACAAATGGGTTTTAATGGTTTGAGGATATTTACAAAACTTGTTTTGAATTTCTAATTAACTATTCAAATAATAAAAGAGCCGGACAATTGTTTCGTCTTTTTTATTTTAGTATCCCATAAAAAATATTGCGGCTCTGCGTTGCGAGAAATAAAGTTTCACACAAAGTAAAAAAGGAATCAAAGGACACAAAGAAAGATAGAAAACCTTGCG
>CAIMKO010000261.1 GCA_903841915.1 uncultured Chitinophagaceae bacterium
TCTCCCATTACATCTTCCTGCGTGGCGCCCATGGTAAATGTTCCGCCCTGCACAAATACTAAACCCGGAGCTGTTTTAATATCATGGGGTTTAGCAACACTGAAATTGCCTTGTGTTTTATCGTTATAATTCCAGCCCGTTGTAGCTGATCTTTCCGGCTTTTTCTTCATAAAATTGCAGGAGGTCATTGCACCAACCGTAGCCAGTAACAAAACACAATTTCTTACACCTGTAAAAGCTTGCATAGTTGTAATTTAAATTCTTAAACAATAAAAATAAGAGGGTAGAATTATTTGTGCCTTGCGAATATAGTGGATTTTAATAAATACTTCAATTGCCGGGCCTTTAATGATGTTAGTAAAAACCTAATTTTAACGAGTATTTAAAGCTAGGATTCTGATTTTTAAATTTCCGTTAGCTTTTTGCAAATATTTTTGAGCGAAATTGCTTAAACTTTAATTGAATGTTATATTTCTACTAAAGAGGCCATCCAGACTCTTCGACAGGCTCAGAGTGACAATGCTGATGGCTTTTGTCATATTGAGCCTACCTATCGGCAGATAGGCTTGTCGAAATATTGACAAAAGAGGGTTTGAAGAAAGAAATAAATTCAACAAACATTCTTCTAAAAGCGTTTAAACGATTTGAGCGTTAAAATTAATGAAACGTAACAAATGCCTTTTTATTGCGGTCATTTTTCTTGCTTTTGCATTTGCTGCAGAGGGTCAGCGTAATTATGCGGCCAATTCAGTCCTTTCAACGGGCAGTTGGTTCAAGATCGGCGTGAAACAGGAGGGCATTTATAAGATCGATATTCCCTTTTTAAACAGCCTTGGGGTCAATACAACCAATCTCCCATCTTCATCGATAAGACTATTTGGAAACGGGGGCGGCATGCTGGATGAAAATAATGCGGCAGCCAGGCAGGATGATCTTTTTGAAAATGCTATAGAAGCTGTTGACGGAGGAGACGGGATCTTAAATGGTAACGATTATTTATTGTTCTATGCAGCTGGTCCCAATCACTGGATCAAGGACAGCATCAATCAACGTTTTTCTCATCAGAAAAATCTCTACAGCGATACCAGTTATTATTATATTTCTGTTGCTGGAACGGGTAAAAGAATACAAACTAAAACAGTCAGTGCGGCTGCAAATATCTCAGTCAGTTCATTTAATGAAAGATATTTTTATGAGAATGATCTCATCAATTTATTGAACAGCGGTAAAGAATGGTTTGGTGAAGAATTCAGCAATATTAATGGAAATACAAACAGCCGTTCTTTTACTGTTGACTTTACAGGATTGATCCCTTCTCAACCGCTTACATTATCTGCAAGGCTTGTGGGGCGAAGTGTTGGCGCCGCCAGCAGTTTTGCAGTTTCAGTGAATAATCAAGCATTACAAACGGTCGGTATTCCCGCTGTTTCGGGATATTTTTTAGATGCTTATGCCAATGCAGTTGCACAACAGAATATTTTTTCCGCAACACAATCACCATTGATCGTTCAATTCAATTTTAATGCAGGGGTCAGTGCTGCACAGGGCTGGTTGGATTGGTTTGAATTGCATGGAAGAAAAACATTGGCAATGAATAATCAGAACCAGATCTTTTTTCGTGACTGGTCATCTGTAGCCAACAATAATGTCGCATCATTCAGTATAAATAATACAACTTCTGCAACAGAAGTTTGGGAGATCACCAATCCTTTGCAGCCAGAAAAAATGAATGCCACATTCAATAATAATCAAAGCGTTTTTAAAAATGATGCGGCAAGATTAAGAGAGTATACTGCATTTGATAATGCGAACTTTTTAGTGCCGATCATTCTTGGAAAAGTGGACAATCAAAACCTGCATCAGTCAACGAAAGCAGATCTGATCATCATCACGCATCCAGCCTTACTGAGTGAAGCAAATCGTTTGGCAGCTTTTCATTTGCAGCATGATGGTTTTGCAGTAACGGTAGCCACCACAGATAA
>CAIMKO010000262.1 GCA_903841915.1 uncultured Chitinophagaceae bacterium
ATCATCATCATCATCATCATTAAAAACAATATCTTCACAACGATCATCAGTACCATGTAACGAAAGTTCCCCTACTCGAACCCGATGGAAAAAGAAAAGGTCTTGTAATAATAGGCAGAGACGTTACCAAACAAAAGGAAGAAGAAGTTCAATTAAAATTATTAGAAGCAGCAATCGAAAGTACCAGTGATGCTATTACCATTACTGAAATAAATCATCAAAACTTAAAAGACTCTACACTCATTTATGTAAATGATGCCTGTTGCAAAATGACCGGTTTTAGTAAAGAAGAATTTATTGGTGGAACACCCCGTATCCTAAGAGCTGAAAATATGGAAGAGGGGATAGAAGAAGAAATCAATCATGCGATATTAACAGGTGAATCCTTGTCTAAGGAGCTACATGATTCCAAAAAAAATGGAGAAAAATTTTGGTCGTCATTTTCACTGACCCCAATTGCTAATACCGAAGGGTTATATACTCACTGGATCGGTATCAAAAAAGACATAACAGAGTCTAAAAAGCATGAAATTGAAATAAAAAGAGCGATGCTCAAGGGTCAGGAGAATGAGAAATATTTCATTGGCAGAGAACTGCATGATAATGTAGCACAGATAATGGTTGGGATAAAGCTTAATGTGAGTATGATCAAAGGTTCAACAGAAAAAGAGATTCAATGGCTGAATGAGATCAAAGATGACTTGGATAATGTACTGCATGAAGTCAGGTCTTTGTCTCATGATCTAGCTCCATCTGTATTTAAAAGTGATAATTTCATTAATACAGTGGAAGGATTATTAAAAAGTATCAATAAAGAAAATAAATTCAAGGTTAGTATTTCATGTGATCAGTTAGATAATATGGATCTCAGTATCGACCTAAAAACTAATTTATATAGGATCCTGCAGGAGCAATTACAAAACATTATCAAACATGCGGATGCAACCATTATAGCGATACGTTTTTGTAAGGTTGATGATTTTATTGAGCTCAGCATCTTTGATAATGGAAAAGGCTTTAATATCAATGAATCCTATCATGGCATCGGATTAAAAAATATAAAATCAAGGGTAGAATCTTTTTCAGGATCTTATACCATTCGGTCTGCCAAAGAAAATGGCTGTGAATTGATCGTGAAAATACCCCTTCAATAACCCTTGCCGGGATCAAGACAGCCTGTTTTGGCAGGCATTGGGTCTAGCCTTGGGAGAAATTCCGGTATTTGCCTTTTTTCTGTTATGATCCTGTTATTTTTGAAAAGGATCATCCTCATTCTGCTGTAGATACTATTAAAATAGCCTTAAAGTACAAGAAGATAAAACTTAATATAAAGATAATATCGATAAATTTGCTTCATATTCAACCATTCCTCTGAAATAGCCAGCTCTAAGATCCATTAAAAGCATTATTACAGGTATTTCGTACCAATGCCTTCCATTGAAAACCATTTAAGTACTTTACTTCCCCCGTAAAGACCCAATCCTCTGAAATAGCCGGTTCTAAAATCCCGTAATAAGCATTATGCAATTGTATGCAGTAATGCCCTTCCGTTGAAAGCCTTTTAAGTTGCTTTACCTATTGTAAAGCGATTGACCCATGATTTAAAAGGTGTATGAAGATTTTACTTGTTGAGGATGATCTGCTGTTAAGAAAGATGCTGGCTATAACACTTGAAAAAAAGGGTTATACGGTCATTAATTGTGCGGACGGGAAAGAAGCGCTCATAAAATTTGATCAGGAAAACCCTGATATTCTCATTACCAAAATCTTACTCCCCTTCCTGAGCGGGCTTGAGGTGATCAAGTACGCAAAAAATAAAAAAGAAGCGCTTGTGGCTATTGTTATTTCTGCCATCGGTAAAGAAAAAACAAAAGAAGAGGCGTATCAATTAGGTGCTGATGATTATGTCATGAAGCCACTCGATTTAAATGATCTGTCTGTTCGAATTGAACAGTTACTGGAAACAAAAGCTGTTTTTCTTGCTAAAAAAGCAATGGAAAAGAAGATGACTGAGCATATCGAAAAAG
>CAIMKO010000263.1 GCA_903841915.1 uncultured Chitinophagaceae bacterium
AGGAAAGGATGATGAGGATGAAGATGATACCGAAGGCCTGTTACCGCCATTAACCATTGGCCAGGTTTTGGATTTTAAGGAAATGACCGCAACTGAAAAGTTCACTAGACCTGCAGCAAGATATACAGAAGCTTCTTTGGTAAAGAAGTTGGAAGAATTGGGCATTGGCCGCCCATCTACCTACGCGCCTACCATTTCAACCATTGTTAAAAGAAATTATGTTGAGAAGCGTGATAAAGATGGTGTTAAACGAACAGTGAATTTATTACGCCTCACAAAAAATAACGAAGTAGAAAGATCCAGTTCTTTTGAAAATACAGGAGCAGAAAAATCCAAATTATTCCCTACTGACCTGGGGATCGTTGTTACAGACTTTTTGAAACAACATTTTGATAAAGTAATGGATTATGGTTTCACTGCATTCATCGAACAGGAGTTTGATGAAATTGCCGAAGGCAAAATGCAATGGAGTAAAATGATCGATGATTTTTATAAACCGTTTCACATAGGCATTGAACATACTTTGGAAAATGCAGAACGTGCAAAGGGTGAAAGAGAATTGGGCATTGATCCTATCAGTGGTAAAAAAGTGATTGCAAGAATGGGACGTTATGGTCCAATGGTACAAATCGGTGATACAACCAATGAGGAAGATAAAGCCCGTTTTTCGAAACTGAAATCAACGCAAAGCATTGAAACCATCACTATGGAAGAAGCAATGCAATTGTTTGACCTTCCAAGAACTTTGGGGGAATATGAAGGACTGGATTTATCGGTTAATGTGGGAAGATTTGGTCCCTATATTAAATTAGGAGAACAATTTATTTCTATTCCAAAAGGGGAAGATCTCCATACCATGGAATTAAACAGAGCCATTCAATTGATCCAGGAAAAGCAAACGGCTGATGCACCCATTGCTTTCTTTGAAGAATTGCCTGTAACAAAAGGCAAAGGCCGTTTTGGTCCTTTCATCAAGTGGAATGACATGTATATCAATATCCCCAGAGCTTATAATTTTGATGAATTGAGTCAGAGTGATATCAATGAACTGATCGAGAAGAAAGTAGCTAAGGAAGCCAATCGCTTTATTCAACAATGGCCTGCAGAAAAGATATCGATCGAAAACGGAAGATGGGGGGCATTCATTCGCTTTCAAAAGAAGATGCTCAAGATGGGCAAAAAAGAAGATGGCACTAAATATGAAGCGGCTGAGTTAGCATCCGTTGATCTGGATACTGTCAAGAAAATGATCGAAGCACAAGTGCCAAATGCATTCGCAAAGAAAACAGCAACGAAGAAAACTGCAACCAAGAAAGCAGCCCCAAAGAAAGCTGCAAAGAAGAAATAGCTAATAGCTTTCTTTTGTAACATCATTAAAATAAAAAAGCTTCAGAAAATACTGAAGCTTTTTTTATTAACAGATCTTCTATTAATCGTATTTGCCCATTTGTTTTAAGAAACGAACATGTGCTATAATTGCTCGTCGCACAGTAGGATATTCGATATATTGTAACTGATATTCCTTGCAAACATTTCTTACAATCTGGCTGATGGCAGGATAATGAACATGCGAGATCTTAGGGAACAAATGATGTTCTATCTGAAAATTCAATCCGCCTACCAACCAACTTACCAATTTGCTTTTTGTTGCAAAGTTTGCCGTTGTTTTGATCTGGTGTGCGGCAAACTCATCCGGCAGTTTACTGCTGTTTTCATTAATAACTGGGAAATCAGTTCCCTCAACCGTATGTGCCAATTGAAACACGATGCTCAATGTAAATCCTGATACCACACTCATCGTTAAGAATCCGATCAACCATGGCAGCCACCCAACCAGAATGATCGGTAAAGCAATGAATACAAAACCATGATAGATCTTAATGCCCCAAAAAGCAATATGGTCTTTTGCATTCATTTTCTTTAATGGGAAAGCGCCGATACGCTGACTGAAATATTTCTGATAATCAGTAAAGAATATCCAAAACACATAGAGCATACTGTACAAGACCCAGAAATAAAAATGCTGGAAGCGATGTGCCCACATCCGTTTTTGTGTAGGAGCCATACGCATCAAGATGCCGATCTCAATATCATCATCCACGCCATCTACATTGGTAAAACTATGGTGGATCATATTATGCTTCATATTCCACATAAAATGATTGGCACCAACAATATTGGCTGAATAGGCGGCCAATTTATTTTTCCATTTGTATTTTGAAAAACTACCATGACTCCCATCATGCATCACATTAAAACCAATACCTGCGATCAATCCACCCAGAATGACACATTCCGGAAGTGCGATGTACCAAACGGGTGTCCAGATCAATAACTGAACATATACAATGATAAAGCCGGCGATCATCAAGCTTGCTTTTGTAAATAAGCTCATCGTCCCGGTAACACTGATGCCCTTCTCATCAAAATATTGTTGCACCCTTTTTCTCAGCTCAGCATGCAAAGAATCATTTGATGCAGGGAATTTAGGTATGAAAGATGTTGCTGACATAATAAAATATTAGTGAAATAATAAGCTTGCAAGATAAACCCTAAGCGCTTTGGCAGCTTGTTAATTTTATGAATAAACTGAATAGAACAGTAAGGGGTTTGTCATTATTTATACTACATATTTAACCACTATCCATACAGGATATCTCGCTAGATGCTCAGAGTTCTCCTAGCAAAATCAGTTCTAACGAAAAAGTTTTACAAAGATTGTGTATAAGTTAAATGATGTTTCCACAGGCATAGAATAACTAATTAGCGATGCTTTAAGAAAAAATATTTTAGTTTGATATTGAAATGACAGCACATCACTCAACCTTATTGAAATGGCTGTCATCACTCAAAACCCAAATGCCATGCAACAGACAAAGGAAATCAATGCACTGTTTACCCTTATAGACGACCCTGATCACGAGGTTTACTCAACCGTATCTGAAAAGATCGTTGAATTTGGCAAAGGCATTATCCCTAATCTGGAAGATCTGTGGGAAAATACCTTGAGCGAGGACGTTCAGAGCAGAATTGAGATGCTCATTCACCGCCTGCATTATACTGATCTTACAAATGACCTGATAGAATGGAAGAACAGTCCGTATCATGACCTCTTATTCGGTGCTTTGCTCATTGCAAAATTTCAATACCCCGACTTACACACCACTCCTGTTTTGCAGGACATTGAAAAGATCAGAAGAAATGTTTGGTTAGAATTGAACAGCTACCTTACACCACTCGAACAGGCCAATGTATTGTCCAGCATCATGTACAATTATTATCAGTTAAAAGGTGTTGAAGTAAATTATAATAGTCCCGACGAATTCTTTATTCATAAAGTTCTGGAAAGCAAGAATGGCAATGCCATCAGTAACGGTATCATTTATCAGGTGATGTGTGAATTATTAGATATCAATGCCAAGATCATCAATATTCCCAAACAGATGGTCATCGCATTCTATCATTCCGATTTTGATCCCGCCACACATATCGGCAATCCGCAGGACAAAATTCATTTTTATGTGGATGGAGTGAATGGTCAGGCTTATTCGCATAAAGACATTGAAAATTATTTTAAACGAATCAATGTACCTCCTGTTGCTTCTTATTACAAACCTTTATCCCATAAACGAATCATTCAGGTTTTGACAGAAGAAGTTGCCAAGTGTTTTGATCTTCCTTCTAACGAATACAAGCAAAACGAATTGAAATTGCTGGCGAATTTGTTGGACTAACCCTATGAGCCTTTTATTGATTAGATTGGAAGATATTTTGTAAGCGATCATTGATCTATAAGATCCTTACATTTAAAACCAGCCTTCATTAGATACCAAAGCATTATCTTCAACTGTTTTTCTGTCTCTAACAGCAATACCGGATTTTTTCGACTCTATTTTTTTATGGTTGATCTCTGTCGAAATAACGCGGATAATGAATTTTTCCTCAGAGACCTTACCGCCTCTTTTACTAACAGACCCATTGATCACCGAGCCTTCTTTTATATCGATCGTTTCGGCAATGATATCGCCATTAATGATCGCTGAATTGCAAATGACCAGTTTGGTCTCGCAATCAATATTCCCTTCAACAGTACCCTGAACAATGATCTGTACCGCAGAGATATTACCATTGATCATAGCTTCTTCGCCTACTATCAATTTGGAATTCACCGTTACATTTCCATAAACATTACCATCAATTCTTCCGGGTGTTTGAGATTCTATATTTCCGTAAAATAATACCCCCATTGGTAATAAAAAACTTTCAGGATGATCGGATTCTTTAGGCTGATTCACTTTATACATACTACGCAACATTAATAGGTTCACTCTATTTCTATAACTCATTAAAATTAGAACAGTTAGATACATATAAGCATGATTTTTATCACGGAATATGAAACGAAAATGATATATCATTCAATAGTGGAATTTGCTTAAAATATGTACCTTTAAACTAGTAGAATTTTAGCCCGACGTTTTCATGTCTTCATTAACCTAACACTGCATCAAACGCCCGGCAAGAGGCAATACAAAAGAAGCGGTATCCTATCTTTTAATTTACCCTTTAAAACCAACGCACATGAAAGAGAAAATTTCATGGACCCGTATCTTCTACATCATTGGCATCATTGCCCTGATCATTGGTGCATTAGACCCAATGGAAGGTTCGGTTGTTATTGTTGCAGGAAGTGCCGCAATTACATTCTCAACTTATCTGTCGAAGGACAAACATTTTTCCATGTTCCTCAGCACCACTATTATGATCA
>CAIMKO010000264.1 GCA_903841915.1 uncultured Chitinophagaceae bacterium
AAGGGTTATTATTTTTCTTTTAAGGCAGCATCTGATCGTATCCTTAGCAGCGAATCGGGCAATGGAGAAAATATAAAAGGATTTTATCAGGGTAATGGCACTTATTACCTGATTAGAAAAGGAGATGAGTACAAAGACATTTTCCCCATCTGGGATTGGCGAAAAATACCGGGATCATTAATTGCCCAAAAAAGCGGCCCCCTTCCTTTATTCAATTGGGGTTCCGGTTCAAGAGGTGCTACTTCATTTGTGTATGGCCTCAGCGATAGCCTATACGGTTGTTTTGCATATGATTATAAGAAAGATAATGTGACTGCAAGAAGATCATGGTTCTTCTTCGATCATGAAATGATTTGTTTGGCCAACAGTATCAATGGCGATTCATTGTATCAAAGTATCAATCAATGCTTATTGAAAGGGGAGGTGTGGACAGATGTTCCTGCATCGAAAACTAATAATCCTCAAAAAGTTTTTCATGATTCAATAGGATATTGTATTGATAATAATAATTTCTTAGTCGAAGTGAAAAATGAAAAACAAAAAGGTTCATGGAAAGAAATTAATCTTACTTCAAGTGCGGATATAATAACGAAAAGTGTCTTTTCACTGGGTATTCAGTTGGGCGACAAAGTGGTTGATGCTTCATTGGCTTATGCAATTGTACCTTCCCTTTCATTAGATGAATTCAAAAAGTATTCATTCCGGGATCATGTGACTATTCTTCAAAACAATAAATTAGTGCAGGCCGTTTATCAAAAAGACATTGCTCAGGTTCAGGCTGTATTTTTTGATAAAAGCGAACTGGAACTTCCCTGGAATAAACTGAAGATTCAAATGAAAAAGCAAGGGCTTGTTATTTTAAAGAAGATAAACAATAAACTGGTGATCGATTATAGTCAGCCATTCCCTAAAAAGCACATTGAATTAATATTGGGCGACAAGACTCAGTATCAAAGCGATGAAATAGAAATAAACAGATAAAATAGTTGTCATGAAAATTTGTATAAAATTATTATTCTCTGCATTCCTGCTATTATCATTCAATGAAATAGCAAGAGCTCAAACTGATTATTTATCTGCAGTAACCCAATTGCCCGAACATCCAAGATTATTAATGCTGAAAAGCGATGAAGAAAATGTGAGGCATACCATTGCAACAAATTCTGCTATTGCAAATATTCATCAGCAAATATTGAATCAGTGTGACATTTTGCTAAACGTAAAACCTGTTGAGAATATTAAAATAGGGAAAAGGTTACTGGATAAGTCACGCGAAGCATTGAGGAGGATCTTTTATTTATCATATGCATGGAGAATGACAGGCGATGCGAAATATTTAAAAAGAGGGGAGCAGGAATTAGTGTATGTTTCTAATTTTTCGGATTGGAATCCCTCCCATTTTTTAGATGTTGCAGAAATGACGATGGCTGTATCTATTGGTTATGATTGGTTATATAATGGTTTGCAGGACTCGTCTAAACAGATGATTAAAAACGCAATAAAAAATAATGGTCTGGCACCATCTTTATTGGATTCTAAGGATAATTGGTGGCTTACTTCATCTACAAACTGGAATCAGGTTTGTAATGCGGGCATGACTTACGGTGCGATTGCTATTTTTGAAGATCAGCCTATAGCATCCAAAGCAATCATTAATCGTTCTATTAATTCTATACAGATTTCAATGAAGGACTATGGTCCGGATGGTGCTTATGCTGAAGGATATGGTTACTGGGATTACGGTACCAGTTTTAATGTGATGTTTCTCAGTGCTATTGATAAATTATTTCATCAATATTTTGGACTAACAGATCTTTCCGGATTTCTTCAGGCACCCTATTATTTTCAAAATATGACAGGGCCATCCGGTGACGGATTTAATTTTTCTGATTCAGGATTAAAAAGCGGATTACAGCCTGCTTTATTCTGGTTTTCAAAAATATTAAACGACCCATCATTACTCTATGATCAATATTCAGCTTTGATAAATTCAAAGCCAAAGGAGTATAATCAAAATAGACTATTGCCGGGTATCATTCTTTGGAATGAGAAGAAAGATTTAAAATCTATTACAGCTCCAAAACCACTCATGTGGGAAGGAACAGGAAAAACACCTGTTGCATTGATGCGAACATCTTGGACTGATCCAAATGCCATTTTTGTTGCGATCAAAGCGGGTACACCCAGTACCAATCATGCACATATGGATGTAGGCTCTTTTGTTATGGAAGCTGATGGTGTAAGATGGGCTATGGATTTTGGATCAGAAAATTATAATAATATCGAGACAAAGGGAGTTGATCTGTGGAATATGAAACAAAATTCACAGCGCTGGCAAATATTCCGCTATAATAATATGGCGCATAATACCATTACAATTAATGACAGTTTGCAACGAGTTGACGGAAAAGCGGGAATTACAAGCTTTTCAAAGGACAGTATGTTCATGAATGCAATAATAGATCTGAAAGATGTTTACAGAGATAATGTGAAAAATGCAAGCAGAGGGATTGCTATTGTTGATAAAGCTTTTGTAGTGGTAAGGGATGAAATTGAACCCAAAGATGAGGCAATCACTGTTAGATGGAATTTACTTACAGCAGCTGCCGTAAAAATAATCAGTACTACTAAAGCTGAATTAACAAAAAATGGTAAAAAACTTATAGTGCAGGTTCAGGAGCCTGCAAATGCTGTCTTAACAATTGGAAGTACGCAGTCGTCTAAAGATT
>CAIMKO010000265.1 GCA_903841915.1 uncultured Chitinophagaceae bacterium
CAGTGCGTTGGATAATTAGCACTTTAATCTGAATATTCAAAACTCAAATGGCAATACACAGTATGCCATGGCTGCCTAATCAGTGATTAGATAGTCATTCGGGCCGCCGAACAGGTTTATCTGTTGCCAAGTTCCGCCGCCGACTCAAACAAAACACAGGTTGCTGTAACAGAAGGCTGTGACTGTTGCTTAAGACCATTCAGCTAAGCGTTACATTGGTTTGTTCATTTCCTGTGTACTGCCTACAATTAATAATGAAATAAGCATGTAGAAAACTTATGGTAATTGTGTTTGGACAGCGGTTCGAATCCGCTCAGGTCCACAAAAAAGCTACTCATTTCGGGTAGCTTTTTTATTTTATGTAAGTGAGCAGTCGTACATTAATTAAACTTCGTTGCCCTCGAATCATTCAGTGAATGATTCGCACACTTATACTGCAACAACACTATTCAGCTTTTTTCCTGCTTTAATAAACAAAGGAAAACTAACCTTCTTCGTTTGATTTGTATCCCAGTTTTCCTGTAATGATTGCAGCATCTCACAGCCAACCGGGTTACTGTTATGTTCTTTGATAAAATGTTGAACAGCACTCCAGGTGCTCAGATAGTTGACAAAATGATCCAGTGTCCATTCGAATTCGATGAATAATGTGGGTGACTCAATTTCAGAAAAAGGAAATGGGATCGTTCTATATTCTTCGTCTACATGTTTTCTTTCTTTATCCCAGTAGGGGCCGATTACATCTTTATAAAAATGATCAATGATAGGGTTTGTTCTTTCATCAACACGAATTAACCCATAACCAATCACAACGATCAAACCTTCTTTTTTTAATGTTCTGTTTACTTCAGCATAGAATTTATTGAAGTCGAACCAGTGAATGGCCTGTGCAACTGTAATCAGATCAAAATAGTTGTCAGGAAAAGAAAACTGTTCAGCAGATTCAACAGAATAGATGATATTCTCTTTTTGAACAGCATTGTCTAATTGTTTTCTACTGATATCAGTGGCATACACTTGTTTAAACCGATCAGCCAGTGTACTTGCAACTTGCCCGTTCCCTGTAGCAACATCGAGCACTGTATCAAAGCTTTGAACATGGCTGAAAATAAAATCATAAAGAGCATTTGGGTAGTGCGGCCTGAAGCCGGCATATTGTTCGGCCTGATTTGAAAAATTATCTTTCATCGTTGAATGAATTTGTAACGGCTTATCTTTCCGTAAAAATAGTTTACTTCACCATGCCCGCATTAACCGTTTTCCAATTGATCAAACAATTTCAACTACTGCCACATCCCGAAGGCGGCTATTATAAAGAAACCTATCGTTCACCTGAGATCATTCCTGATCAGATATTATCGAGACAATTCAAAGGTGACAGGGCTTATTCAACTGCTATTTATTTTTTGTTAGAACAAGGAAACTTTTCTGCATTTCACCGAATAGAAAGTGATGAGGTTTGGCATTTTTATGCCGGACAGACTCTATTGGTGCACATTATCCATATCAACGGAAAATTCGAAACCATCAAATTGGGAAATGACATTGAGAACGGAGAAACATTTCAATATGCAGTTCCTGCCCGTTGCTGGTTCGCATCAGAACCTGCCGCTGATACAGATTTCAGTTTTGTGGGCTGTACTGTTGCACCGGGATTTGATTTCGATGATTTTGAATTGGCTAAGGCAGATGAACTATCCAGGATATATCCGCAACAGGAAGAATTGATCAGGAGATTATGCAGGCAATAGAGGTTGTTTGTTGATTGGTAGAACGATTTAGTTTTTAGTTTTTCTTTTTTTAGTTTTTATTTTTTTCAATGTTAGTTTTTTCTTTTTTTGAATTGTATAATCGTAAAACAGTATAACCCAGCACGCATAACAGGAGTACGATCACAACTGCAGTAATGATCCAGTCCATGCTGGGCAATTTTCTCCTGGCTCTCAATTTTTTCTTTTTCTCTGTTTGTTTTTGCAGCTGACGATTCAGTTCATCCATATATTGCTGAACCTGCTTCTTGTTTTTAAAAGCATCAATACCTTCCACAGCATCGTTTACAAAAGGCGAGTTGATCATCTTGCTTTCAATGGCATGCAGTTCTTCTGCAGTGAGATTTCCCGATGCATATTTCAGCAACAACTCTTCACTCAGTTGGTCGTCATTATCCAATATGTTATTAATGTCTGCCATCAGTTGTTTTTCATTTTCCTTTCAACCAATATTTTTAAATTTCGTTTACCATTCTGAATATGGCTTTTTACCTGCATCACAGAAAAGCCTGTTTTTGCAGCTATCTCGTTATAAGTTTTCTTTTGAAGATAAAATAAAATAACACAGGTTCTTTGCTCCTCATTCAATTCCACTATGGATGATTCGATTAGACTCAA
>CAIMKO010000266.1 GCA_903841915.1 uncultured Chitinophagaceae bacterium
AACTGCAGGATAAAATAATTGTATTGCCCAACCTCCCTGCACAAATAGTTCCTCTTGGAAAAACACCGGAAGAAAATATTACAGTAAAAGAAGGCGGCATAAAACCAACCCTTTTTTTAAATGCAGTTCCGCACTGGGATCTGATCAAGAAATATGATATTGTTGATTTTGAGACCGGCGCAAAAATTACCGGTAGCGGATTTCCTTTATTTAAAGGGAAAGGAGCAAAACTGCAACGCGCGCTGGTACAGTATTTTTTAGATTATAATACTGCTGCAGGCTATACAGAATATATCCCGCCGTTCATGGTAAATGAAGCAAGCGCATTTGCAACGGGTCAATTACCTGATAAAGAAGGACAGATGTATCATGCAACTGCCGATAATTTTTATCTGATACCCACAGCAGAAGTACCTGTTACCAATATTTATCGCGATACTATTTTAAAAGAAGATGATCTGCCGATCAAGATGACTGCCTATTCTCCCTGTTTCAGAAGAGAAGCGGGAAGTTTTGGAAAAGATGTTCGCGGATTAAACCGTGTGCATCAGTTTGAGAAAGTAGAGATCATTCAAATCGTGAAACCGGAAACGAGTTATGAAACTTTGGATGCCATGGTGGCACATGTAGAAAAACTGATCCAATCGATGGAATTGCCTTATCGCATTTTACGTTTATGCGGCGGCGATATGAGTTTCACTTCGGCACTCACATATGATTTTGAAGTATACAGTGCGGCGCAGGAACGCTGGCTGGAAGTGAGTAGTGTAAGCAATTTCGAAAACTTTCAAACCAATAGATTGAAATGCAGGTTCAAAGATGCGAACGGTAAAATGCAATTAACACATTCATTGAACGGTAGTTCTCTGGCATTGCCTAGGATCATGGCTGCCTTGCTGGAAAATAATCAAACTGAAAATGGAATTAATATTCCTACCGTATTACAACCTTATTTTGGTGCGGTTTCTATTTAATTGAATGATAGATGTAATAAAAATGGTGATCGTAAAATTTCGCGATCACCATTTTTATTTTACGGATTGTAATTGTTAGCCTCTGTCATCAGCAGTAGGTCCATAAAGGCCCGGTACTTTATTGCCTGATGCACGTAAATAAACAATCAATTCGCCGCGGTGATGATAGAGATGATTCATCAAAAATCCTCTGATCATTTGAATGCGCATGGCAGGTTGTACAAGTACTGTATCGCCCATAACCATGCTCCACATTTCCATCATACTTTCATCTGTTGCTTTTTCCAAACTTGCCTGCGCCAGTTTTACATTTTCTTCAAACTTTGCAACAATGGTCGATGCTTTAGAAACATCGCCTTTATCATATTTATAAGTGGCCATATCAAATACGGGCTGCTCTAATGTTCCCTGCCACCAATTGTAGGTTTCGGCAATATGGGATGCCAATTGAGCGGTGGTCCAGCTTTTTTCTGATGGCTTATAACTTAAAGAACTGTCTGGAATGGCATTTAATAATTTGCGGGTGTTTTCTGCTTCATACAGAAACTCTCCCAAAATTGATTTTACTAACATAAGGATAGGTTTAATTTATCTACAAAATAGTTTTTATAAAATTCCTTTTCTAATAAAAAACTATTAATAAAAGGTTAAGATAGATGGAGGGGGTTAAAACCTATGTGCAGATGAACATTAGTTTGGAATTACTTTCCTTTTAATTAGATTGCAAATATTAAGAGGTTTGATAAAATAATCTGACGAAATAAACTTTGCAATATGAATAAATGGTTGAAACGGATCGGTCTTACACTTCTTGCTCTATTTCTATTGTTGAATGTGATGAGCATTTTTCAGGCATATAAATTATCACATTTTTATGCAGATGCCCCCAAATTAAAGAAGCCCGGAGAGATGGGTGCTGTAGAAAAAGCATCTGCCATTTTCTTTGGTGTAAAATATCCCAAGAGCAAAGTGGAGGATTCTTTGTTAGTGCCTCATGAAACGGTTAGTTTCAAAACAGAAGACAGTTTAAAATTAGAAGGTTGGTATTTAGACAGTCAGAATGATGATACGGTCAAACCCCATATCGGCACGGTGATCATGTTTCATGGCCATGGCAGTAGCAGAAGCGGTATTATTAAAGAAGCTGAAGCATTTTATGAAATGGGCTGGAATGTATTGATGGTCGATTTTCGGGCACATGGTAACAGTGAAGGATCACTTTCTACGGTTGGTTATTTTGAGTCAAAAGATGTAAAAGCGGCATACAGTTATATTCAATCAAAGAAAGAAAAGAATATTGTGTTGTGGGGAATATCGTTAGGGGCTTCTTCCGTGTTAAAAGCAATGAATGATTATGGTTTAAAACCTTCTAAAATAATTCTGGAAATGCCTTTTGGTACTTTACTGCATGCGGCAGAAGGAAGATTAAGGATCATGCATTTGCCTGCAGAGCCTTTAGCTGCTTTATTGGTTTTTTGGGGAAGTGTGGAACAAGGCTACTGGGCATTTACGAATAAGCCATGGGATTATGCCAGCAAAGTAAATTGTCCGGTCCTTTTACAATGGGGGATCAACGACCAGCGTGTAACTGAAGAAGAGACCATGCATATTTTTAAGAATCTGGCATCACACCAAAAGATCTTAATTAAATATGTGCATTGCGGCCATGAAAGTTTGTATAAAAAGGAACCAGCAAAGTGGAATAAAACGGTGGGTGATTTTTTGAAGTAAGTACACTAATTAGATCGAATTACACGAATATTGGCTAGATATTTTTGCAGCACTGAATTTGAGAATGAATTTATTATTCGTGTACTAAAATTATCTTTTAATAATTACAGTTGTGCCAACTGCCATCGTGTTAAAGAGTTGATTGATGTATTGATTCTTGGTGCTAACGCAACCCATGGTCCAGTTTTGATATTGGTCAATTGCAAAATCCTCATGTGGCCATGTGCCGTGAATACCGATCTCTCCGCCAATTTCTGCATTGACCGGAATCAGTCCTTCTGCTTTGCGTTCATTGAATTTCTCAATACTTTCCTCGTTGGGGTAATCGAGGGCTAAGAATTTATTCCATTTCGGATGTGGTCTTTTTGCAGCAATATGAAAAGTTCCTTCAGGCGTTCTTCTGTCACCTTTCATCATCTTATCGCCCAGGTCTTTATTACCGAATACAACCGGATAAACAATGAGTGCATTATCATTGGCATCAAAAACAGTCATCTCGTATTTATGCTTTTCGATCACAATATAATAATCTCGGCTACCGGGAACTGTGGGCTTGAAAGAAGTGTTGACCGTAAATAAAATGGCAACCAAGAGAAAAGCAATAAATCGTTTCATATCAGTTGACTTTTGTTAAAAACGAAAACTACGGTAAAATGGTATGTAAGAAAAGTTGTTTTGCAAAAAATTATCATAATGAAAAATAAAAATACCTCATTTGAGGTATTTATTGAACCGAACCCGAAATCTATTTCGAATCAAGTTACTTGACGCATGCTGCATTTTACCTTTCTGCAAACAATGGGATCTCTTCCTGCGAAAGGAATATTATTTTCCCTTTTGCTTTTCCCGTACTGATCATTTCATCCGCGCCTTTTGATGCGCCTCCTATTCTTAACACTGCATCGCAATGATCTATGAGTTGTACGGCAATGGGATGAAATATTTCATTGAATACTGCATCGCCGATCTGTTTAGAGCCTGCCGCTTCCACCAAAGGCAATGCAAACCATTCACCCAAAACGGGAAGATGCCCCATCCGGTAAATGGATAATGCAACATCGGTCATATGGCTCACATTTGCTGCGATCAATGCAGGATCATCATTTGTTCCGGAACGATAAGGTCCGGCAACAAGTATCATCAATGATTTTTTATTTTCCATTATACGAGAGTATTCAGTTTAGCATATTGCAATAACATAATTGTTTTGCCGTCTTTTATTTCGCCTGTTTCGATCATTTGAACGGCTTTGTCAAAGTCCAATTCAAGTACTTCAATATTTTCTTGTTCCTGTTCAATTCCACCGCCCTCATGTACTTTCATCGAGTTCTCATATTCTGCCACAAAAAAATAAAGGATCTCTGTTACAGAACCCGGCGACATATACGCTTCAAATATTTTGCGCAGTTCAGAAATTTTATAACCTGTTTCTTCTTCTGTTTCGCGTTTGATACAATCTTCTGCATTGTCTTTATCTAAGAGGCCTGCACAGGATTCGATCAGCATCCCGGATTCGTTTCCATTTACAAAAGAAGGCAAACGGAATTGTCTTGTAAGTATCACTGTCTTTCGGGCTTTGTTATACAATAAAATGGTAGCACCATTACCTCTGTCATACGCTTCACGGCTTTGTGTTTGAACCGTGCCGTCTTTTTTTAAGAATTCGTACGTTATTTTTCTGAGCGTATACCAATTATCTGAAAGGATTTCAGTCTTAATAATTTTTGCAGCAACATTCATTGCAAGTTCTTTTTATTTGGTTACAAATCTCTTCTTTTCAAATATTGTTTACAATATTTGAATGTTAAACATCCGCCAAACAAAACACCTCCTGAAATGGAGGTGTTTATAAACAATAGGTGAAAAAATATTCAAGGCTTACCAGTTACTGAACCGAATTCCGATGGCGTATGGAAATTGGTCTACACCCGTGCTTTCTTTATGTAATGCATTAAAACTATAACTGCCATATAATCTGATCGGACCTAAGCCGAGTTCTGTAATAGCAGCCAGACGCCATGGTTGTAAGCCAAGGTCTCCGTGATATTTTTGTTTGCCTCTTTCGGCACTGATCTGTTTTCCATGATCTCCAACCAGATACCCTGCACTTAGGCCTGCGCTGATGCTGAATCCGTTACGATTGTGGGGAGCCGTATTGAAATTTAGCATAACGGGAATCGTTAAATAGCCTGCGTATAATTTATCTTTAGAAAAGCCGATCGTATCATTAAACACATGCGCTACAGGATCACTGCGATAACTTAAATTATGATCATACCGAAAATTATACATCTCTAGACCAAAGCCATATTTCAGATTTACTATGTTCTTAGATATATTCAGCTTTTGCATGAACAGCCAGATATTTACGTTCGATGACTTTCCGGTATTCAAAGCAAAACTGTTTTGGTTAACAGGTGATCCGTGCACTGTTGTTAAATAACCCATTGACTGAGCGGCAGTATAATTGCTATTGTCGCGCACATTGGTAAAGCCCAGATCGAAGATCCACCAATTGGTACTGATGTTATGCAATTTTCTTTTTTTATGATTTCCCATATGAAAATTAACGTCAATATGTGGCTTTTCTTGAATACTATCGGAAGTTATTTTTATTGGTTGTTCTTCGCCATTGCCAAAATGAATTCTTAAATTTTGATATTTTTTTTGCTGATTGTTATCATCGATTTCTTTGCCTTTATTCTTTTTGACAATTACAAAATTGCCCACTTTAATAGTATCGGGGTTTGCAGAGGAACTGCTGTCTTTTTGTGCAAAGCCTGCTGATGAAAATAACATGGCTGCCATTAATACTGTCCAACGTTTCATATATTCTGGTTTTAAGGATTGTTATTATTTCAATGATTTTGTGTCGACGGAAAAATTCGCAATGGCAACTTTACCATCTTCATCTTTTGATCTGGAAAAAACATGACTGGCTCTCTTAAAGAAACCTACCAGTTTATCTTTATTCACTTCCATGTTCCCGATATAGATATTATTTCTTCTTTCATCCTGCTCGGTGTCTAATTCTTTATAAACTGTTTGATGAGCAATAGTTTTTTGTTCAGGCTCTGCCATACTCGTGTTATTGTTCGACAACTGCTTGTCAACAGTATTGGTCATATCCGCATTTCTTGTAGAAATTATAACCGGTGTTTGTGCAATAGCATTTTCCGCTACAGTTTCTTTTGATGAATTCTTTGTTTCAATTCCAGTGTTAGCTGAAGCAATATTTTTTTCGGCTTGGGATGTGTTTATGATCTTGTTAGGATCAACCGCCTGTATTCTCTTTTCAGGGTTATTTTTTAAGGCAACAGATGAATGATCAGGAACCTGGATATTTTGATTTGCTTCATTGTTCTTCACAGGAGCAGGATCATCAACAGGATTAAGGGTATTGTTTTTTGTTGCTACTGTTTCATTTTTTGATCCGTTGTTAAAAGGAATAACGTTCCATACCAAAACCACAAAGCCGATCATCGCTGCAGCAATGACCATTCTGGTCCAGCTAAAATAAACAAGAGGCTTTTCCTCTTTTCTGTATAAAGAAGCTTTGGCCGGGAATACGATCGTTTCAGGCCTTAGTTTGGTTTGCTTTAAAAGCGTAAATGCTTCTTGTAATTGCGGATGCTGTAAAACGAAAAGTTCAGTATCCTTTTTTTCATCTTCGTTCAATTCATCATCTACATACATCAATAAACGTTCTTCAAAATTCTGCAAACTCAATTCGTTAGAAACTGATCTGTATAAAGAATCTTTATTTTTAAAAGCAATTGGCGTTGTATCCAGTTTTGTTTGCTGCAGCATTTTGAGTTCCTGCGCCGTATCGGGGTTTTCTTCCATGAACTGTTCAACAGCCTGCCTTTCCAGGGCAGAAAGTTCCCCATCCACATACAGCAGATAAAGCTCTTCGTAATTATTTCTGTTGATGTTCATTTTATAAAACGTTTTCAGGGCTGACCAGATAATTTCTCAATGCCAATCTTGCCCGGTGCAAATACACTTTCACCTGACTTGTATTCAATCCCATGATCTCGCCGATCTGTTCATAATTGTATCCTTCATAATCTTTCAGCATTACCAAACTTCGCTGTGTTTCGTTTAACAAATTCAACGCATCCATCAGGATCTTCTTGGTATTGGAATTGGTTTGGTGAACAATTTTTACCTCATCATCAAATTCCTCTCTTAAAGATATCCTCTTCACTTTCCTGATATGATCGATCATCTGGTTATAGGCAACGGTGAACAAAAACGACTTGGATTTCCCATTTTCTACTGTTTCCCGGTTACGCCATAATTTTTCAAATGCTGTTTGTACAATATCTTTTGCGTCTTCCTCATGCCGAAGATTTTTGACAATGAATCTGTATACATTGTCAGCATATTGATCTACACATTGGTTATACTCTCTTTCGGTCATAAACAGCAGGAAAATTTCAGAATGTTTGCTTTGTCTTTAGTTATACGTTACAGGGCAAAATTAGTTACAATACAAAGAAAAAAAATCCCGCCTTAAGGCAGGATCGGTTATTTATAAACGGCGGCGATCAGTGTATTGACGGGATTATAGAAAATATTCTCCGAATTATCAGAGCTTTGTTTAGGTGCTTTGCAATTTTTATGGCAGCAATGATCAATCTTTCCGCATTCTTCTGTTGTGTGATTTTTTTCAAAAAATGCCATAGCAGCAAGGGCTGCAGCAACAATTAGGGCTAATTGAATAAAATATTTTGATTTCATGGACAGTAGTTTGGATCTGTTAGACGAAATTAATTTCAAAATGTTACAGTCAGATGCTCTAAAAGTTAAATAAAGTTGATGTTTTGCCGATGTCTTTAAAAGGTAAACCGGTATCCAATGCCTTTTATAGTAATGATCTCTAAGGAAGCGTCTTCTTTAAAATAACTGCGTAGTTTGGTGATATACACGTCGAGGTTTCGGCTATTAAAAAAAGAATCATTTCCCCAGATATGATTCAGCACCTCTTTCCTGTCAATGATCGTATTGCGGTGCTGAAATAAGAATTTCAGCAATTCACTTTCCCGATAGGATAATTTGCGTTCCTCATTATTAATAGAGAGTATCTGTTTGTTGAGGTGAAAATGATAATTACCCAATGAAATGGTTTCAGCACTAATGGTGAATGCCTCTTCTTTTTTTACGCGCAACAGGTGCTCGATCCGCACAATTAATTCTTCCATGCTGAAAGGTTTGCGGATATAATCGTTACCTCCGGTCTTAAAACCTTTCACCACATCTTCTGTTTGTGTTTTTGCCGTTAGGAAAATAATGGGCACATCATTGTTTAGTCTTCTGATATCTTCTGCCAGTTCAAAACCATTGCGGTTAGGCAGCATGATGTCCAGCACACAGATATCCGGTTGCATTTTTTCAAATGCAGCGATCACTTTGGCGCCATCCGTTTCCATGTCCACTTCAAAGCCGCGGCC
>CAIMKO010000267.1 GCA_903841915.1 uncultured Chitinophagaceae bacterium
AATTGATCATTGCTGCTTTTGCATTACCTGCCGAAAGAAAAAATGAGATCGTTGATTTTTGTTTGGACCGGCAGATCAAGATATTAAATATCCCTCCCATTCATCAATGGGTGGATGGCAGCTTTTCAGAAAAACAATTACAATATATTAAGATCGAGCAGCTGTTGGAACGTGATTCGATCCATATTTATAATAAAGAGATCAGTGAGCAAATCAATCACAAACGAATTTTAGTAACAGGGGCAGCAGGTTCTATAGGGTCTGAAATTGTGCGGCAATTAGTGCAATACAATCCTGAAATGGTCATTTTATGTGATCAGGCAGAAACGCCTTTGCATCATTTGCAATTGGAATTGAATGATCTAAAAACCAAAGTTACCTGCATTCCCTTTCTGGCAGATATTACGAATGAAGCGAGGATGCGGGATCTTTTCAAGCAGTTTGAACCACAATATGTCTATCATGCGGCAGCTTATAAGCATGTACCCATGATGGAAGTTTCTCCTGTGGAAGCGATCCGAAATAATGTATTGGGTACGCAGATCATTGCCGATCTCTCTGTTGCTAATAAAGTGCATCGTTTTGTGATGATCTCTACCGATAAAGCGGTGAATCCAACGAATGTAATGGGCGCTTCTAAAAGGTTGGCAGAGATCTATGTACAGGGACTTTCCAATACAGCAACCCAAACCACTAAATTCATTACCACAAGATTTGGAAATGTATTAGGTTCCAATGGTTCCGTGATCAATCTATTCAAGGAACAGATCGAAAGGGGGGGGCCTGTTACTGTTACACATCCCAATATCACCAGGTATTTCATGACCATTCCCGAAGCTTGTCAACTCGTGTTGGAAGCAGGCTCGATGGGTAAAGGTGGCGAGATCTTTGTTTTTGATATGGGTAAACCCATCACCATTGCAGAATTAGCCAAAAAAATGATCCGCTTATATGGATTAACGCCGGGTATTGATATCAATATCAGTTATACGGGATTGCGGCCAGGTGAAAAACTCTATGAAGAGCTGTTGAATGATGCTGAGAACACTACATTGACCTATAATGAAAAGATCCTGATCGCTAAAGTACGTGAGGTAAACATTGCAGATATCAAAGCAAACTTTAAAGAATTGGAATACTTATTACGGACAAGTAATAATGATATGGAAATGGTATCGAAGATGAAGGAATTTGTACCCGAATTTTTGAGTAATAATTCTGTATTTGAAAGTTTGGATGTACAATCTGTTGAATATAATAATGTTATTTCAATAAATCGAGCAGGGTAAAGATATTCGATTGATAGATTTTTAAAATATAAACCAAAAAATAAATTGCATGAAACATGTTTTAGTTACAGGGGGGGCTGGTTATATTGGATCAGTTCTGGTAAGAATGCTATTATCAAACGGCTATAAAGTATCTGTACTTGATAATCTTTCTTTTGGTGGGGAGCCAATTATTGATTTATTAAATGATGTTCATTTTCACTTCATAAAAGGGGACGTCAGAAATGAGGAAGATATAAGAGAGGCATTAAAAGGTATCGACTTTGTGGCACACCTTGCATCTATTGTTGGAGATCCGGCCTGTGCTAAACAACCCGATCTGGCACGTTCTATCAACCAAGACGGCAGTAAAAAGTTGTACCAATTATCAAATGAACTAGGTGTTAAAAGATTTGTTTTTGCTTCTACTTGT
>CAIMKO010000268.1 GCA_903841915.1 uncultured Chitinophagaceae bacterium
CCATAAACTCATGGTCGAACGTTTATTTGGGAAAAAGTACCAACTATTTTGATGCTTGGACCTTAGTTATAAATAGTTCTGCAGCAAACAGGATATTTACTATCATTTAGCCGACTATCCAGGGTTAGCGCAAAGCTGTCCGGAATTATTTAAAAAATCAGACTAACCCCGATTTTTATTGAACACTATACAATAATCTATCAATAGCCAAGTTCCTTCAGAAACTGCAAAGAAAGAAAGCCAATAAAGCATCTATCATCACCCGAAAGACAGTATTAACTGAGTCTGGTTTTACACATCTCTGCTTCCTGTCTTGTTCGGGTCAAGTCCACTAATTAGTGGACTTGACCCGAACAAGACCAAAACAAGTCACGAAGAAAGTCCTGCTAAAACCGGATTATAGTACCCCGCTAAAAGCGCTAAGATTTTGCCAAATAGTGATCTTGTATCGCTTCATGGGAGTTTTACGGATATTAGTTGGATATTTCACTTTTATAAAGAACAAAAAAAGTTAAATTAAAATAAATTACATATTTATATTTTGCTGATTTTTATCACTTTTTTTGAACATTGGCTAAACAAACTTGTATTGTTTTAGATTTTGACGTTTATTTGTACTCCTAAATTTAAAAACTTATGTCATTAAGATTTCAAGCAATCAGCGACCTTACAAACGAACCGAATGAGGTTAATCAGGCAAACGCGAAAAAAATCACTACTATTTTCAACGAGAACGTTTTTACATTAAAGACTGCCCGTGAGTATTTAAATGACGAAGCTTATAAAAGCTTAACAGGAAGTATTAAAGGCGGTAAAAAAATTGACAGAGCAGCTGCCGGAAGTATTGCGAATGGCATCAGAGCATGGGCAGAAAGCAAGGGTGTAACCCATTTTACACACTGGTTTCAACCATTAACCGGAACAACAGCAGAAAAACACGATAGTTTCTTCTCTATAAAAAGCGATGGCACAGCCATTGAAGAATTTGACGGTGCTGCTTTAATTCAGCAGGAACCGGATGCATCTTCTTTCCCTAGCGGAGGTTTGCGTGCAACTTTTGAAGCAAGAGGATATACAGCATGGGATCCATCATCTCCTGCATTCGTTATTGAGATCGGTCAGGGTAAAACCTTATGTATCCCTACCATTTTCATCTCTTATACCGGTGAATCTTTAGATTATAAAGCACCTTTATTAAAAGCATTGGAATCTTTAAATAATGCAGCAGTTGATGTTGCTAATTATTTCGATAAGAATGTAACCAAAGTAACTGCTACTTTAGGTTGGGAACAGGAATATTTTGTTATTGATGAAGGATTGGCAAATGCACGTCCTGATCTGGTACAATGCGGTCGTACTGTATTTGGTGCATCTCCTGCAAAAGGACAACAACTGGAAGATCATTATTTCGGTTCTATCCCTGAAAGAGTATATGCTTTCATGAGAGATTACGAAACAGAATGTTATAAACTAGGTATCCCGCTTAAGACCAGACATAATGAAGTAGCCCCTTCACAATTTGAAGCTGCTCCTATTTTTGAAGAAGTAAGTGTTGCGGTAGATCATAACAGTTTGTTGATGGATATCATGGACAGAGTAGCACGTCGCCATAAATTACGTGTACTCATGCATGAAAAACCATTTGCAGGTATCAACGGTAGCGGTAAACACAATAACTGGAGCATGGCAACAGATACAGGTGTAAACTTGTTATCACCAGGCAAAACTCCAAAGACCAATTTGATGTTCCTTACTTTCTTCGTGAACACCATTAAAGCGGTTCATGATTATGCAGATCTTTTAAGAGCATCTATTGCATCAGCAGGTAATGATCACCGTTTAGGCGCGAATGAAGCACCTCCTGCCATCATCTCTGTATTCGTTGGTCAATACTTAGCAAAAGTGTTGGGCGAAATTGAGACAAGAGTGGGTGATAAATTTGACGAACAGGATGAAGCCATTTTGAAACTGGATATCCACCGTTCCATCCCTGAATTGCTGTTGGATAATACCGACAGAAACAGAACTTCGCCATTTGCATTCACCGGAAATAAGTTTGAATTCCGTGCAGTGGGTTCTACTGCAAATTGTGCAAGTCCGATGACTGTATTGAACACCATCTTAGCCGAAACATTAAAAGGATTCAAGAAAGATGTTGATGCATTAATTGAAAAAGGTGATAAGAAAGAGATCGCCATCATGCACATCATTCAAAAATATATTGTTGAAAGTAAAGCAGTATTGTTTGAAGGTGATGGTTACAGCGATGAGTGGCATCATGAAGCTGAACGTCGCGGTTTACCGAATGTTCGCACTACTCCATTAGCATTAGATGCAATGGTTACTAAAAAAGCAAAACAATTATTCGAGAGCAACAATATCTATACACATGCTGAATTAGAAGCAAGACATGAAATAGAACTGGAAAAATATACCAAGAAAGTACAGATCGAAGCAAGAATCATTGGTGATCTTGCATTGAATCATATTATTCCTGCGGCGGTTAAATATCAAAATACATTATTGGAAAACATTAATGGTTTGAAAGCTGCGGGTTTACCTGAATCTGCTTACAAAAGTCAATTGACGATCGTTACTAAAATAAGTGAACACGTTCAGATCATTTTCGATAAAGTTCATGGATTGGTTGAAGCAAGAAAAATTGCAAATGCGATCAGCGATACAAGAACAAAAGCAATTGCCTATAACAGTCAGGTAAAAGATGCTTTCTTCGATGATATCCGTTACAATGTAGATAAACTGGAACATCTGGTTGATGATGATTTCTGGAGCTTACCGAAATACAGAGAGATCCTTTTCCTTAGATAAATTAGAAAAAGAAAAATAACCACAAAACCTTGCCGTTGTAATAAC
>CAIMKO010000269.1 GCA_903841915.1 uncultured Chitinophagaceae bacterium
GAACAATGCAAACTGATCAATAAGAATGGCCAATTGAAAGTAATAGTGCAATCTTCATCGCACCGATGTTTTACCGACAAAGAGTATAAACGTGCAGGAGTGGAGGTATATGATGATCTGAGCAATTGTGATGTGCTGATAGGAATTAAGGAAGTGCCGATACCTATGTTGATAGAAAATAAGAGCTATTTGTTTTTCTCCCATACCAAGAAACAGCAGTCATTCAACAGGCAATTATTTCATGCAATAATGGATAAGCATATTACATTGCTGGATTATGAATGCCTGGAACATGATGACGGACAACGAATCATTGGATTTGGCTTTTTTGCCGGGGTAGTTGGAGCACATAACGGTATCATGGTTTATGGCAAAAGGACCGGACAATATAATCTGGGCAGAGTATATGAAGTAAAAGATTACCGCAATCTGATCCATACTTATTTTGGATTAAAGATCCCGAACATCAAAATCGCCATAACGGGCAGTGGTAGGGTAGCACACGGTATTCTTGAAGTGATGAATTTAATGGGTATAACTGAAGTGGAGCCTGATGAATATTTAGAAAAGAAATTCTCTTATCCTGTTTATGTACAATTGAAGGGCGCCGATCTGTATACACATCGTGAATTGAAATCATACAGGCGTGAACATTTTCATGAACATCCGGAAGAATATCGAAGCCGTTTTTTACCCTATACTCATTGCACGGACATTTTAATGAACGGCATTTATTGGGAAAAAACGATGCCACGATTATTCGAAAGAGAAGATATTGATGATAATTTCAAAATACAAGTGATATCAGATATAACTGATGACGCTTTTGGATCCATTCCTATTAATCTTGGCGATCAAAATATTGAAAACCCGGTATATGGTGTTGACAAAAAGAGCTTTGAAAAAAAACCGCCTTTTTTAGCTGAAAATATTGATGTAGTTGCAGTTGGTAATTTGCCCAACGAGTTACCAAGAGATGCCAGCCGTTATTTTGGCGAACAGTTATTGAAATTTGTTTTACCTGAATTAATAAAAGGCGGGAATGAGATAACTGATCGTGCCATTATCCTGAAAGAGGGCAAACTAACAGAACATTTTTCTTATCTGAATGAATATGCGAAGCATTGATGAGTTGTAAGTTCTAAGTTTTAGGTTTTAAGTTGTAAGTGGGAAGTAATTTATATCATAGATATAGATAATAATCTTTCAATAATTCAATGAATTCGGTTGAATAATCATTGAACTCGTCTTTGATCATTATTTCTTTTTGTTTGGCAGCACTTGTATTTTTTGAGAACAATAACATGCTCCTGAAATAGGGATGATGCGGTGTTTGTTTTACCAATACTTTTTCTTCAAGAGAAAATAGTTCATCTTTCATCAATTTCTCAAAATAGTCTGTTCGGTGATACGGAACAAGTATTGCAAATTTCCCATTCTCAGTGATATTCTTTTGAACGGACAGCAATAGTTCTTCCAGGCTTAATGCTTCTCCATGCAATGCAAGATTGCGTTTTGTGTTATCACTCTTTAAATCGTTATTAAAGAAAGGCGGATTGGAAATAATAAAATCGTATAAACGATTCGTTGGATCGTATTGCTGAATAGAGGATTGGTGAACATTCAACTTCTCACTCCAAACTGATGACTGAAAGTTTGATGCAGCTTGCATTGCAGCTTGTTCATCAATTTCAACAGCATCGATAATAGTATTGCTATTTTTCTGTGCAATCATTAAAGAAAGCAATCCTGTTCCTGTGCCGATGTCGAGAAGACGATTGACTGTAGAGAGTTGACGGTTGACGACCGAAGCACACCATGCAGCAAACAAGCAGGCATCAGTTGTAACTTTCATGGCACAATGTTCCTGATGAACGGTGAATTGTTTGAACTGAAAAAAGTTGTTTGCCATACAATTTAAAGAGTGATTTGAAACGGGTATCAAAATAAAAAAACTGCTTCTTTTGAAAGCAGTTTGATCCTATATTTTATTTCAGTACTATTTTTCAGCAACGATACTTGCTGTTAAATATTCCAGATTTAATCTTGCAATGTTTGAAATGGATATCTCCTTCGGACAAGTGGCTTCGCACGCACCTGTATTGGTACAGGCACCAAAACCTTCCTTATCCATCTGAGCCACCATGTTCATTACTCTTGAATGACGTTCAGGCTCTCCTTGTGGTAATAAAGCTAGATGCGCCACTTTAGCTGATAAGAACAGCATCGCACTACTATTTTTACAAGCTGCCACACATGCACCGCAACCGATACACATGGCTGCCGCAAAAGATGCATCAGCTCTGTCTTTATTAATAGGTAATGAATTTCCATCCACTGCATTACCTGTATTCACAGAAATATAGCCACCTGCCTGAATGATCCTGTCGAAAGAAGTTCTGTCAACGATCAGATCTTTGATCACGGGAAATGCAGAAGCGCGCCATGGTTCAATGGTAATTGTTTCGCCATCTTTGAATGCACGCATATGCAATTGGCAGGTTGTATTCCCCTTCCATTCACCATGTGGTTTTCCGTTAATGTACAAAGAACACATGCCGCAAATGCCTTCGCGACAATCATGGTCGAATGCAATGGGATCTTGTCCTTCATGGATCAATTGTTCATTCAATACATCCAGCATTTCTAGAAAAGACATTTCAGAAGAAATATCTTTTACCTGGAAAGATTGAAATCCCCCTTTGTCATTTTTATTTTTCTGACGCCAGATTTTTAATGTAAGATTCATGTTATAATGTTCCATTGTAGAAATTTGAAAATTTGATGATTTGAAAATTTGAAAATGTAAGCATCCAGTATAAAACAATCTCAAACTCCGCCTTTAGAAGAAGCAATAATTTTAGAAAGAATCCTTATAATCTCATCAAGACTCGATCTTAAATTTTCATCAAAGTAATAGGTTTTACTTTTTTCACAAAGTATCAACCAATATAAACTTTCACTTGCCTCTTTAGCAGCAATTTTCATTTTATGAATAAAGTCTGCTTTGCTTTCAGCGTTCTGTGCCTCAAAAACATTTGCTCCTATTGATGTGGCCGAACGCAAAAGCTGTTTTGCAATTACATATTTCCTGTCATGTTCAAGAACTTCACAATAACCGATGACTGCAAGAGAAAAATTTATTGTTTTCTCTACAATCACATTTTGTTTATCATTTCTCATATTTGAAAATTTTAAACATGTTAAAAATGGATATCCATTCTCAAATTAACATATTTTCAAATTTTCAAATTAGTCTATTTGTAATTTCTTTGAGTTGGTTTTATAACATCATAGTTCAAAGGTTCTTTGTGTAATTCCCAATTGCCTTCACTCTTTAATTCCCATGCTGCCACATACATATAGTTTGCATCATCACGTAAGGCTTCTCCTTCGGGTGTTTGATATTCTTCACGGAAATGACCGCCGCAACTTTCATTTCTGTTCAATGCATCTACACACATCAATTCACCCAGTTCAATAAAATCAGCTACACGATTTGCTTTATCCAATTCGGGATTATATTCATTGATGATTCCAGGGATCTTTACATCACTCCAGAATTCTTTCTTCAATGCTTTAATTTCTTCAATAGCTTGTTTTAAACCTTCTGCATTACGAGCCATTCCGCATTTATCCCACATGATCTTACCCAAACGTTTATGCAGGCTTTCAACGGACTGAGAACCTTTAATGTTCATCAAAGTATCAATCCTGTCTGCCACGGCTTTTTCTGCTTCTACAAATGCAGGATGATCTGTTGGTATAGCTTTGCTGTAAATTTCATCTGCTAAATAATTTCCTACTGTATAAGGAATTACAAAATATCCATCGGCTAAGCCCTGCATCAAAGCACTTGCACCCAAACGGTTAGCACCATGATCACTGAAATTAGCTTCACCTAAGCAATACAATCCTTTTACGGTTGTTTGTAATTCATAATCCACCCACAAGCCACCCATGGTATAGTGTACGGCAGGGTAGATGCGCATAGGTAATTCATAAGGATTTTCGCCGGTGATCTTTTCATACATATCGAAAAGGTTACCGTATTTCTCTTTCACTACTTCTTTACCCAATACAATGATCTCTTCTTCAGAAACGTTTTCTCTTCCTTCTTTACCCACTTCTATCTTGCCATAACGCAAAATGGCATCGGCGAAATCAAGATATACGGCCTGCTTGCTGGTACCTACACCAAAACCAGCATCACATCTTTCTTTTGCAGCCCTGGATGCAACATCACGAGGAACTAAGTTCCCGAATGCCGGATATCTTCTTTCTAAATAATAATCTCTTTCTTCTTCAGGAATATCGATCGCTTTTCTTGTTTCGCCTTTTTGTTGGGGAACCCAGATCCTTCCGTCATTTCTCAAGCTTTCACTCATCAAGGTCAGTTTACTTTGATGATCGCCGCTTACAGGAATACAGGTAGGATGAATTTGAGTGAAACAAGGATTTGCAAATGCTGCTCCTTTTTTATGTGCTTTCCAGATGGCGGTAACATTACTGCCCATGGCATTGGTTGATAAATAAAACACATTACCATAACCGCCGGTGCATAATAAAACTGCGTGACCGAAATGTCTTTCTAATTTGCCACTTACCAGATCTCTGGCAATGATGCCTCGTGTTTTGCCATCGATATTAACGATGTCGAGCATTTCGTGGCGATTGTACATTTTTACATTGCCCAATGCAACCTGTCTTTCCAATGCCTGGTAAGCACCTATCAATAATTGCTGTCCGGTTTGTCCAGCAGCATAAAATGTTCTCTGTACCTGTGTACCACCAAATGAACGGTTACTCAGTAAACCACCATATTCTCTTGCAAAAGGAACACCTTGTGCCACACATTGATCAATGATATTGCTGCTAACTTCTGATAAACGATGCACATTGGCTTCCCTTGCTCTGTAATCACCGCCTTTAATGGTATCATAGAATAAACGGAATACAGAATCCCCGTCATTCTGATAATTCTTGGCAGCATTGATACCACCCTGTGCAGCGATAGAGTGTGCACGTCGTGGGGAATCCTGAAAACAAAATGCTTTTACCTTATAGCCCAATTCTCCCAAACTGGCAGCAGCGCTGGCCCCGGCCAATCCTGTCCCTATGATAATTACTTCTAATTTTCTTTTGTTGGCGGGATTTACCAATTTACAATGGCCTTTATACTCTGTCCATTTATCATCCAATGGCCCGGCCGGAATTTTAGCATCTATCATTTTATTCAATTAAGAATTAGAAATTAATAATTAAGAATCGTTGCATTATCTGATTGGCAAATTTTCAAATTAACTGATCCATCCGAAATAAAAACTCAATGGCATCAAAGCAAAAAGTAAAGGAACGATGATGGAAAATGCGTAACCAATACAGGAGATCATTACATGCCATCTTTTATTATGAACACCCAATGTTTTAAAGGCACTTTGAAATCCATGCGCCAGATGATATGCCAGAGAAATACAGCCGGCAACATATACGATCACTACCCATAGTTCGCTGAACACTTCCTGCATTTTTTGGTATAAGTTGATCTCTTCACCTAGAAGAAAGCCTTGATGAGAGCGGTTAGGTAACCAAAAATTAGAAAGGTGCAGAATAAGAAACAATAAAACGATCGTTCCCAGCAATCCCATACTTCTGCTGTACCACTTACTTCCTTTATTACCATAGTCAATTGCATATGGAATAGGGCGTTTACTGCGGTTATAGAATACAAGTACCAATCCCTGGATAATGTGTAACAAAAGCCCAAGGAATAATCCGATCTCTAAAATGCGGGGTACCCAGTTAGCACCCATGAAATGGGCGCCTTTATTGAACATGTCGCCGCCATCATTTGCCCAAATACAGGCATTGAGGCCAACATGCACAATTAAGAACAAAATGAGAAATATTCCGGTAAATCCCATCACTAATTTCTTTCCTACCGAAGAGGTAAAGACTTGTTTCCAGGTCATAAAGCAGAAGTTGAATGTTGAAGAATCGCTGCAAAAATAACATTGTAAACAATGCTATCCTTTAATTGCCTTTCTTTTTTTACTGATATCCGTCATATATAATAATTTGGTTTAACCTTTAAAAGAAATAGGATACTATTCTCTCTACAATCAAAAATTAAAGTCGCCCAAAACCATTAGCACTGATTAATTACCATTTGTATAAAAAGACCTATCTGCACAATCCAGGTAACTTACTTTTGTTACATGATCAAACTGCTCACAATACTCTGGAACAGTTTCAGTATGGCCCTTCAGGAATTGAAGGTGAACAAACTGCGTACATTCCTCTCGCTTTTTGGAATTACTATTGGTATATTCTGCATTATCGGTGTATTGGCTACGGTAGACAGTTTAGAGAAAAAAATACAAAGTGATCTGAAATCTTTTGGAAATAATACCATCTATATTGATAAATGGGAATATTCCGGTGGTAATGAATATCCCTGGTGGAAATATTATAAACGTCCGGCCCCGAAGTATGATGAAATGAAATTCTTGAAAGAAAAAAGCCAACTGGCTTCGAATATCTGCCTTTTTGTTTCAGCCAATGCCAACCTGAGTTATGAAGAGACCATTTTAACGAATGTGAACATTTATGGTATTACAGAGGAGTTCAGTAATATTCAGGATGTTGGGATAGTGTATGGAAGGTATATCAATGAATCAGAGTTTATTCGCGGTACACCTACCGTAGTGATCGGTTATAAAAATGCGGAAAATTTATTTGGAAATCCTGAACGTGCCGTTGACAAAGAAGTAACATTTAATGGCAAAAAAGTGATCATTGTAGGGGTCATTCAAAAGCAGGGGCAAAGCATGGTGGGTGGATTTGATTATGATCAATGTCTGCTTACGACCTACCGTTATTTTGCAAGTGTGTATGTTCCCAAAAACAGTAATCCATTTATCATGGTACAGGCAAAACAAAATGTTTCTTCTGTTGCTTTGGTGGATGAATTGAGAGGAGAGATGCGTCAATTAAGGCGTATAAGCCCTAATCAGGAAGAGAATTTTTCTTTAAATGATGTAAACGAATTAGGTGCTCAGGTAAGCGGTTTCTTTGGATCTGTGAATCTGGGTGGATGGGCTATCGCGGGATTAAGTTTAATTGTAGGTGCATTTGGTGTGGCCAATATCATGTTTGTAACAGTGCGAGAAAGAACCAGCCAGATCGGTTTGAAAAAAGCCATCGGTGCCAAGAGCAGAACTATCCTTACCGAATTTTTATTGGAAAGCGCATTCTTATGTATACTTGGCGGTTTAATGGGATTATTCCTGGTATGGATACTTACTAAAGTATTGGGTACAGTGATGCCCTTCCCGATATTTATTGCTCCCAATATCATCTTTTTGGCCATGAGTATTTGTATCATTCTCGGCATTTTATCCGGCATTATTCCTGCAGCGATTGCCGCGAAAATGGATCCAGTGGTGGCCATCAGGACCAAGTAATCATTCGAATTTTGGGTAACAAGCAGTTTGCTTCTCATCTTCTTACTACCTATTTCCCCAATTTGAGTTTAAGATCATGCCATATCATCACTGAATGATGAACGGAGAATGGACGGAGGATGAACGGAGGATGAGTGTATCTCTACCGAACCACAGGTATAACAAAAAGCCATTCATTGCGGTAATTTCCTGCTGTGCTTCGATGCTATGAGTGTTTTTCTTATCCTGTAAAACTTTTCATTTTAAACATTATTGCCCCTACATTTGAAAGATGTTTAAGCTTCTCGGTATTCTCTGGAACAGTTTTCGAATGGCACTTCAGGAATTGAAGGTCAATAAACTCCGCACTTTTCTTTCTTTGTTTGGTGTTACCATCGGGATCTTTTGCATTATAGGAGTTTTAGCTACGATTGACAGTCTTAAACGCTACACGAAAAATAAGATGCAGACCATTGGAGCTAAAGTTGTGTGGATCGATAAATGGAATTATGCCGATGGCGCTGATGGCCCCGATTTTCCATGGTGGAAATACTATAAAAGACCTGCCAATAAATATGCAGATATCGCTTTTCTGAAAAACAATTCTCATCAGTCAGAAAATATTGCCCTTTTCCTGCAAAGCAGAAGTATGTCGGTGGATTATGAATCCAGCACTTTGCAAAACATTGCTTTTTACTCCGTAACAAATGATTTTGAAAAGATCCAGGATATCAAGATCCAGGAAGGAAGATATATCAGTGAATCTGAATTTTCTGATGGTTCCGGTGTTTGTGTGATCGGATACAAAAATGCAGAAACCTTATTTGGGAAACCCGAACTGGCTGTTGGTAAACGTATATCCGTTAATGGAAAGAAGATGATCATTATCGGGTTGATAGAAAGCCAGGGCTCGGGTGGTTTTGGCTATGATTTCGATCATTGTGTATTGGTCTCTTATAACTTTTTTGCCACGATGTTCAAGGCTGAGAATGTTGACAGGAATTATATCATTGTTCAAGCAAAAGAAGGGGTACAGATCGATGGACTGATCGATGAATTAAAAGGGAATATGCGTCAATTAAGAAGGCTTAGTCCTCAACAGGAAGATAATTTTAC
>CAIMKO010000270.1 GCA_903841915.1 uncultured Chitinophagaceae bacterium
AAAAACCGTAAATAAAACAATCTGTATACCGTGAAAACACGGTGTAAATAGACCGTGAAAACAACGGAAAAAATACCGTTACTTTTTCTAGGCTCAATATTCACATTTTTAGCAGCAAACAGAGGATATTAGCGTAAGGGTTAGTATAAGTACCGTTTTTAAAATCCTATATCCTGTTAAACAAGCCCTCCGATTTCCTCAAAAGTTGTAAAAACTGATGGGGAAATTTTGGTTTTATAAGGTTTGGATAATTAAAACTGGCCTGCGCTAATCTGCATGATTTATTCAATGTTATACGATTGAATAAACGAGTATCTGGTTTGGGCTCAAAGTTTATTTGCAAGAACTCCCCGCCCTTTGATCTTAAAAATAGCAGTTTGCATGCTAAAATTCAACATTTATATCTGGAAGTCTGCCCCGATTTTGCGGATCTTATTGCCGTTTATTGCAGGGATCCTTTTGCAGTTTCATTGTAATATCGGCTGGAAGATCACAGCTTGCATATTTATTTCTGCCCTGATAATATTAACCGTTTTCGTATTGCTCTCTACCGCTTTACAATTTAGCATTCGATGGTTGATCGGACTAAGCATTCATTTGTTTTTTATTTCTATTGGAATAGGATTGTGTTCTATAAAACAAGGCAGGCCGGATAATAGCCTGTTTACCATTAAGGCCGATAATCATTCTTATGTTATCGCAACACTAAGGGAGCCACTGATCGAAAAGGCAAAAACATATAGAGCCCTTGCTTCAATTGAAACGATCAGCAATAACGGATCTAAAAAAGCCGGCGGATCTGCCTTATTGTATTTTGAGAAAGATAGTTTACAACCTTTGTTGCATTACGGCTCAAGGATCATCATTCACCAGGCATTGCAGCCTATAAGCAATTCAGGTAATCCGGGCTCATTCGATTACCGGCAATATTGTGCTTTTCAGCATATCTATTATCAGGGTTATTTAAATGAGAAGGGTTATCAAATACTTGCTTCAGAAAATAAAAATTTCTTTGATGAAAGCATACTAAAAATGAGGTCATTTGTACTGATTTCATTACGATCGAATATCAGCGATCGGGATGCATTAGGTATTGCAGAAGCTTTATTGATCGGTTACAGGGCCGATTTAGATCAGGATCTTGTTCAGGCCTACAGTAATACAGGTGTGGTGCATATCATTGCAATCAGCGGGTTGCATATTGCCATGATCTATGGGCTGATACTGTTTTTCTTACAGCCATTCCGGAATCGTGAATGGATAAAATGGTTGAAACCTTTACTGGTATTATTAATCATATGGGGATTTACATTTATTGCCGGCGCTGCTCCCTCGATCATGAGAAGTGCCGTCATGTTCTCTTTTATTATTGTAGGAGAGAGTTTCAGTAAAAGAATCAATATTTACAATAACCTATCTGCATCAGCATTTGTCATTCTCTTGTTTAATCCTTTTAGTTTATGGGATGTTGGGTTCTTGCTGAGCTATGCTGCTGTACTCAGCATTGTCATTTTTTCAAAACATATCAATAATTGGTTGATCTTTTCCAATATGATATTGAAATATAGCTGGCAGATGTGTGCTGTAACAATTTCTGCACAAGTATTGACGTTGCCACTTATCTTATTTTATTTTCATCAATTTCCTGTATTATTCCTTTTTAGCAATTTGATGGTGGTTCCCTTATCGGGGCTGATCCTGTACTTTGAATTATTGCTCTTGGTCCTTTCTCCTTTTCCAAGTATCGCTGTGCATGTTGGCATGGTAACTGGTATGGCCATTAGCCGGATGAATGATTTTATTCTTCGGATCAACAGTATCCCTCATGCAAATTTTCAATTCATTCAGATCGGCATTTTGCAAACAGTCATTTTGTATTTTGCGATTGCAGGATTGTCTTACTGGTTATTGCGAAAGCAGAAAGCTGCATTGTTTTTAGCATTCAGCTCTTTGCTGCTGTTTTTTATGCTAAGAGCTGCTGATATTATTCAGAAGCTGCAACAGCAAAAACTGATCGTATATAATATTCCGCGGCATAAAGCCATGGATATTATAGAAGGAAGAAATTTTCAATTCATCGGGGACAGCATTTTACAGCAGGATGGCTTTCTGTACAATTTTCACTTAAAGCCTTGCAGGATATTGAATCGGGTTACAGCAGTATATCATCTTTCCTCCATCAACTATCAACCCGAATTGATCAGTTCATCTCATCGAAAGATCATCTTGATCGATTCTTCCATTCATCCTTCCATTGTTGATAAAAGAATAAAAGTGGATGCTATTATCCTTTCCCAAAACCCAAAACTTAATATCCGTCAACTGGCGGCGGTCTTTGATTGTAATGAATTCGTATTTGATGCCAGCAATTCTTTGTGGAAAATCAACCAATGGAAAAAAGACTGTGAGAACTTACATTTGCGGCATCATTCCATACCCGAGCAAGGCGCTTTTGTAATGGATCTGTAACCCTCACCCCCTAAAGGGGAGTTACAAACATCACCAACTTAAATAACCCCCTTCAGGGGATGGGGGCATCAATTATGAAAAAAATTCAGTCAGCACTCATCTCCGTTTTCTATAAGGACGGATTAGAACCTATTGCAAAAAAATTACAAGAACTGGGTATTATCATTTATTCAACCGGAGGTACACAGAAGTTTTTAGAAGAAGCAGCCATTCCCTGTATCGCAGTGGAAAGTTTAACTGGTTATCCTTCTATTTTAGGCGGACGAGTAAAAACATTGCACCCTGTTCTGTTTGGCGGAATATTGGGCAGGAGATATGAAGCACAGGATCTTTTAGAGATGAAACAGTACAGCATCCCGGAAATTGATCTGGTGATCGTGGATCTCTACCCCTTCGAAGAAACATTGAAAACAACTACGGAAGAAAAGCTGATCATTGAGAAGGTAGATATTGGCGGTCCTTCCATGATACGTGCAGCTGCCAAGAATTTTAAAGATGTAGTGGTGATCGCTGCAAAAGATGATTATACTTCTTTGGAAAATTTACTGAATGAACAAAAAGGCGAAACAACTATTGAGCAACGAAAAGCATTTGCTGCCAAAGCATTTCAGGTAGTGATGAATTATGATATAGCCATCAATAATTATTTTAATCCTGATAATACAACCACTCAAACTTCATCTATCAAGCAAGTATTGCGATATGGTGAGAATCCACATCAGTCTGCAGCATTTTATGGTGACTTGAAAGAGATTTTCAATCAGTTAAACGGAAAAGAGTTGTCTTATAACAACCTTGTTGATGTGGATGCAGCAGTACAAATAATCAGTGAGTTTGAGGGATCAAGTGAAAAAGTATTTGCGATCATTAAGCACACGAATGTTTGCGGTATTGCTGCAAGAACTTCTGTCAAAGACAGTTGGGATGCGGCTCTGGCAGGTGACCCTGAAAGTGCTTTCGGAGGTGTATTGGTTTGCAATGGAACAATTGATGCAGCCACGGCAAATGCAATCAATGAAATTTTCTTTGAGGTATTGATCGCTCCGGCATTCGAAGAAGATGCGCTGCAAATCCTGAAATCTAAGAAGAATCGTATACTCTTGGAGCTCAAAGCTCAAAGCTCAAAGCTTAAGGCTCAAAGTAAATCTTTACTGAACGGCACATTGATCCAGGATATAGATACCGGTAATTACAGCGATTGGAAAGAAGTAGGCGGCCGAGAAACAACAGCATCAGAAAAAGAGAATCTGATCTTTGCCAATCTGGTTTGTAAACATTTAAAGAGCAATGCTATTGCACTGATCAAAAACAAACAGTTAGTGGGTAAGGGCTGCGGACAAACCTCCCGTATCGATTCTTTGCGTCAGGCAATTGAAAAAGCAAAGCAATTTAATTTTGATCTCAATGC
>CAIMKO010000271.1 GCA_903841915.1 uncultured Chitinophagaceae bacterium
TCTGTTTTCATTGCAGGCGTATAACAATTCCCCTAATGTTTCTATCTCTAATTCTTTCCAGATGGTTGATATCTTCTTCGGGCCAATCCCTTTGATAGCAAGCATTTCCAGGATACCTGGCGGTGTTTTTTGTAGGTATTCGTTTAAGGAAGAAAGTTGCCCTGTTTCAATTTGTTCAATGACCTTTTTACCAATGGTATCACCAATGCCTTTGATGGAAAATATTGTAGCGGCAGGCAATTCTGTTAATTCTGTTGGCAATTTTTCAATGGTATAAGCTGCAACAGAATACGACTTCGATCTGAAGCTGTTATCACCATGAATGTCCATGAGTTTGGAGAGCAAAGAAAAATTATCGGCAATTGAATTATTATCCATGGATCAAATTTAATTATCTGCGGGGGATTGCTATAAAATAAAAAGTCCCGGAAATTTCCGGGACTTTAAGATCTATTTTACTTCGAAGATTATTTCTTCTTAGCAGCTTTCTTTGCAGCTTTCTTAGGAGCAGCTTTCTTTGCAGCTTTTTTAGGAGCAGCTTTCTTTGCAGCTTTCTTAGGAGCAGCTTTCTTAGCAGCTTTTTTTGGAGCGGCTTTTTTTGCAGCTTTTGCCATGTTTTTAAAATTTAATGGTTAGTTAATACCATAAAATTATAAACATTTTTTAAACCACAAAATTTTTTTTAAGATGCGAGCTCAACAGGTAGTACAGAAACAGTTGATCTGTCGTTCCTTCCTTTCTTAAATTCTACTACTCCATCAGTTAATGCGAAGAGTGTAAAATCTTTTCCAACACCAACATTTTTACCTGGATGATATTCTGTTCCGCGTTGACGAACAATTATGTTTCCTGATATTGCAGGTTGTCCGCCAAAAATTTTTACGCCCAAACGTTTGCTGTTTGAATCGCGACCGTTCTTTACACTGCCTTCACCTTTTTTGTGTGCCATGATTTTATTTTTTAAAAAACTAAAAACGAGAAATTAAAATGATCATCACCTTAATCTTTCGTTTTTAATCATCAGTTTTTAATTAAGCGATGCTTTCAATTTTGATTCTGGTATAGTGAGTTCTGTGACCATGTTTCTTACGGAAACCTTTTCTTCTTTTCATTTTAAAAGCGATCACTTTATCACCTTGTACAAGTGCGGCTACAATTTCTGCCTTAACGATAGCTTTAATATCGCTGCCGATAGAAATTTTTCCGTCATTGTCTACCAGCAACACTTCGTTGAATTCAACTTTGTCGCCGTTATTTCCCTCAATGTGAGGTACATACAAACTATCTCCTGTTTGTACTTTAAATTGTTGACCTGCGATTTTTACTACTGCTAACATAACTATCCAAAATTAGGACGGCAAAGGTAAGGTTTGGCAATGAAAATCTGCAAACAATTCTCAAATAATTGTTCCCAAAAGCCGAATTTTCTGTAAAATAATGCAGCTTCAGGCTAAATACTGCTATATCAGGCCTATTTTTGCCGCTTCTGTAAACGATCATTCGTTCTCTATGAACCTGAAATCATTATTAGCACGTCCTTTTGCCAATTATATATACAATAAGATCCAGAAAGGGAAACAAACTGCACTGGAAGACCAAGAAGCCATTTTTCGCTCACTTATAAAGCATGGGAAAGATACCGAATTTGGAAAAGAACATCATCTTTCAGCAGTAAACAACTATGCAGAGTTTTCTCTGGCCGTTCCAATCAGGGATTATGAGCAATTCAAGCCCTATATTCAAAAAATAAAAGAAGGTAAACATAATGTGCTCTGGAAAGGCAAGCCCGTCTATTTAGCAAAGACAAGCGGGACTACCTCCGGTGTAAAATATATTCCCATTACAAAAGACTCGATCGGCAATCATATTGATACCGCCAGAAACGCATTATTGTGTTATATGGCCGAATCGGGTAATTATGATTTTGCAAAAGGTAAAATGATCTTTTTAAGCGGATCCCCCGAATTGGAAAGAATTGCAGACATACCAACCGGCAGATTAAGTGGTATCGTTAATCATCATATCCCGAAATATTTACGCACGAATCAGCTTCCGACTTATGAAACAAATTGCATTGAGGACTGGGAAACTAAATTGGATAAGATCGTAGAAGAAACCCTGAAACAGGATATGACGCTCATCAGCGGTATCCCACCATGGATGCAAATGTATTTTGACCGTTTGATTGAAAAAGGCGGCAAAAAGGTTTCAGAATTATTCCCAAACTTCTCCATCATGGTGCAAGGTGGTGTAAACTTCGATCCATATAAAGCCAAATTGTTTGAAAGTATCGGCAGGAAGATCGATTGCATAGAACTGTTTCCTGCAAGCGAAGGCTTTTTCGCATTTCAAGATTCACAAAAGGCAGAAGGATTATTATTGAATACTAACAGCGGAATTTATTTTGAATTTATTCCTGCCAGTGAAATATTCAATGAAAACCCAACCCGATTTAGTTTGAAGGATGTGAAAGTAGGAGAGAATTATGCCCTTATCATCAGCAGTAATGCGGGTTTGTGGGGATATAATATAGGCGATACAGTAAGATTTTTGAGCACTGACCCATATCGTTTAGTGGTAAGTGGAAGGATCAAACATTTTATTTCTGCATTCGGAGAACACGTAATAGGAGAAGAAGTTGAACACGCTTTATTGAAAGCAGCTGATGAAGAGAATATAAAGATCATTGAGTTTACAGTAGCCCCGAACATATCTCAAAATGAAGGGAAAAGTTTTCATGAGTGGTTCATCGAATTTGAAAATGATCCCGATGATATCAATGCTTTTATTGAGAAGATCGACAATAATTTGAGAGAGAAAAATGTGTATTACGATGATCTGATACGCGGCAATATTTTAGAAAAATTACAGATCAGACAAATGCGAAAAAACGGGTTTATTGAGTACATGAAATCAGTTGGAAAACTGGGCGGACAAAACAAAGTACCTCGCTTAAGTAATGACAGAAAGATCGCAGATGAATTGCAGCCTTTCCTATCTTAAGAACATGAAAATAATAATTGGCTTTTATCTTCACGATAGTTTGCCTTAATTTGTACATCTTTGTTTACTTTATTTTAATGTTTAATCACTAATGTCTACAATTAAACGCATTGCAATATTTGGATCTACCGGTTCTATCGGTACGCAGGCATTAGATGTGATTGCTGCCAATACAGATAAATTTTCTGTAGAAGTACTTACCGCTCAAACAAATGAGGTTTTATTGATCAAACAGGCTTTGCAGTTCAATCCAAACTGTGTCGTGATCGGCGACGAAAAAAAATATCAAATCGTTAAAGATGCATTATCTAAAACAGATATAAAGGTTTTCACCGGAGAACAGTCTTTGGAAGAAGTGGCTGCAATGGATTGTTATGACATGATGCTGGCAGCCATTGTAGGTTATGCAGGGTTAAAGCCAACACTCAAAGCGCTGGACAACGGAAAGCCCGTTGCTTTGGCAAATAAAGAAACATTGGTGGTGGCAGGAGATATAGTAATGCAAAAGGCATTGGAAAGAAGAGTGCCAGTCATTCCTGTCGATAGTGAGCATTCCGCCATTTTTCAATGTTTGGTAGGTGAAGGAAGGAATAAGATTGAAAAAGTGATTCTTACAGCAAGCGGTGGCCCTTTTCTGGGGAAGAAGCCCAACTTTCTGGTAAATGTAAAGCGTGATCATGCTTTGCAGCATCCTAACTGGACAATGGGAGCCAAAGTGAGTATCGATTCGGCGACGCTGATGAATAAGGGGTTAGAAATGATCGAAGCCAAATGGTTATTCAATTTAAGGCCCGATCAGATCCAGGTGGTCATTCATCCTCAAAGTATTATTCATAGTATGGTCCAGTTTGAAGACGGAAGCATCAAAGCACAAATGGGTTTGCCGGATATGAAATTGCCCATTCAGTATGCAATGGCATTTCCGCAACGAATCGTCAATGATTTTCCAAGATACAATTTCAAGAAACCAAGTACACTGAGTTTCGAAGAGCCGGATCTGCGAACATTCAGGAATTTATCATTGGCAATAGATGCTTTGAATAAAGGGGGCAATATGCCCTGTATCTTAAATGCCGCAAATGAAATTGCCGTATATGCTTTCCTGAAAAACAGAATTGGCTTTTTGGATATGACCGAAATGGTTGAACAAACTTTGCAAAAAATTTCTTTCATTGAAAAACCAACATTGGAAGAGTATTTTGAAAGCGATGGGGAGGCCCGTAATTTTGCAGCTTCTATAGTGGAGATGTAAATTAGAAGTTACAAGGTTCAAGTTACAAGTTTCAGGTTCTATGTTACTTGAAACTTTGAAACGCAAACATGCAACTTTTTAAAAAGTAGTTAACAAAAAAATATAATTGAATGTTATTAGTAATTGATTGGAGTGTAGCAGGAATAAAGACTTTGCAGTTTATCATGTCGTTTTCGATATTGGTGGTATTGCACGAATTAGGACATTTTATTCCGGCAAGATGGTTTAAATGTAGGGTCGAAAAATTTTATTTGTTTTTCAATCCATGGTTCAGTTTATGGAAAACAACCAAAGGGGAGACTGAGTATGGACTTGGCTGGATACCTTTTGGTGGTTATGTTAAGATTGCGGGCATGATCGATGAAAGCATGGACAAAGATCAATTGAAATTGCCGCCAAAGCCCGACGAGTTCAGGGCAAAGAAAGCATGGCAGCGATTGATCATTATGATCGGAGGGGTAGTCGTAAATGTAATACTAGCGATCGTTATATTCATCGGGATCATGTGGGTTTGGGGCGAAGAATATTTACCTGCTAAGAATTTGAAATATGGTATTGTAGCAGATAGTCTGGGCAGAAAGATAGGCTTGCAGGATGGGGACTATATTTTAAAAGTAGGTGATGTTGAATTGAGGAATGCATTTAAAACAGCAGGGCAGATCATCGTTAATGAAGCAAAAACCATCACCATCAGTAGAGATGGTCAGGAATCACAAATTGCCTTGCCGGATAGTTTGATCAGACAATTAAACAAATCTAAAGGAGAGGATTTTGTGGGCATCAGATTCCCTTTTGTAGTGAGAGATTTTAGTAAAGAAGGAAATGCCGAAAAAGCCGGATTACAGAAAGGTGATAGAATTGTAGGGGTAGATACAGTAGCTGCACTTTATTATAATGACGTAAGAAACATTATTAAAAA
>CAIMKO010000272.1 GCA_903841915.1 uncultured Chitinophagaceae bacterium
ATTGATGCGGCCGCCCTGCGGACAAGTATGCCATTCATTGATAGTAGTGTCATATTGGGTACCGGGATCGGCACAACGCCAGGCAGCATAAGAAATTTGTTTCCATACTTCTTTTGCCGGGATCTTTTTCATGACCCTGCCATCTGTTCTTGCTTTTAATTCCCAGTCCTCATCTTTTTCTAATTTATCGAAGAATTCATTCGGTATACGAACGCTGTTATTTGAGTTTTGACCGGATACAGTTAAATAAGCTTCCCCTTCATAATGAGAATCGTAACCTGCATCGATCAATGCACCTACTTTCTTTTCTTCCTGTACTTTCCAGTTAATGAATTCCATGATCTCAGGATGATCGAGATCCAGACAAACCATTTTAGCAGCACGACGTGTTGTGCCGCCTGATTTGATGGCACCTGCTGCACGATCACCTATTTTGAGGAAACTCATTAATCCGCTGGATGTGCCGCCACCACTTAATTTTTCACTGGCACCACGAATTTGAGAGAAGTTGGTTCCAACACCTGAACCATATTTGAATATTCTTGCTTCACGTACCCAGAGGTCCATGATACCGCCATCATTCACAAGATCATCTGTTACACTTAATATGAAACATGCATGAGGCTGCGGGCGCTCATACGCATTTTGAGATTTTTTTAATACGCTGTCAACCGGATCAACATAATAATGTCCCTGTGGCTTTCCGGTAATGCCATAGCTTTCATGCAAACCGGTATTGAACCATTGCGGAGAATTAGGAACACATGACTGATTTAAAATACTATACACCAACTCATCATAGAATATCTCTGCATCTTTTGCGGAAGCAAAATAATTATAACGCTCACCCCAAACTCTCCAGCAATTTGCCATACGGTTGGCAACCTGCTTAACAGAAGTTTCTCTACCCAAAGAACCATCTGCCTGCGGAACACCGGCTTTGCGAAAATATTTTTGTGCAAGGATATCTGTTGCGATCTGGCTCCACTGTTTTGGAACTTCCACATTATTCATTTCAAATACCACTTCACCGGTAGGATTTTTAATGATACTGGTACGGTAATCGTAATCAAAAAGATCAACGGGATTTACGCCTTCTTTCGTGAAGCGGCGCTTGAATTGCAAGCCTTTGTTAGGTTTTGGGTTAGCCATGTGAGCAAAGAATTTATAATGGTATAGTAATATTCAGCCCCGGTTAATTATAAGCGGTTGACGAAAATATCTTTTGATAACTAAAATTCAAGGTTGTAAATATTAACAAACTGTGGAAAATATAGGTGGATTTCTTTCTACGGCAAACTGCCATTGCTTTTGCTGCAATGTCCACATGTGTAGAAAAGATTTTTCAAAAATTAATACCGTTAAATGGACTAATTTGATTATAATCACTTGGGTTGAAAAAGACCTTCTATACAGTAACAATGCAGGAGCCGTTTTTGGTAAAAAGCTGTAAAGCCGCATAACAAAAAACTGTTTTATCTTTATTGGGCTGTGTAAAAAAATTAAAAAAGGGGAATCAAAAAAGTTTTTTGCATTTTTGCAATAGCCATCCACAAAGATTTGCATGAAGAATAAGTTGTACACTCAACTCGTTGACCAAAAAAAAGCAGGGAAAAAATCCTTTGCGGTATTGATCGATCCTGATAAGGTTGACAATGCAGCTATTGAGCAATTGGTAGGATTGGCAACGGATGCTAAAGTGGATTATTTTTTTGTGGGAGGAAGTCTGGTGATCTCCAATCATCTGGATGAGTGTATCCGTCAGATAAAAACATCCTGCAATATTCCCGTTATTCTATTCCCGGGTTCACCTTCTCAGGTAAGCCGTTATGCAGATGGTTTATTATATCTCTCTTTGATCTCGGGACGTAATCCCGAATTATTGATCGGTCAGCATGTCTTAAGTGCCACGCAGGTAAAAAACAGCGGGCTCGAAATAATTTCAACGGGTTATATGGTTGTTGACGGTGGTGCACCTACAGCCGTTACTTATATCTCTAATGCAACACCGATACCTGCCGACAAAAATGATATTGCCATGTGCACTGCTATGGCAGGAGAGATGCTGGGAATGAAATTAATTTATATGGATGCAGGCAGCGGTGCTAAGCGTCCTATCACCGAACTCATGATCGAGAAAGTGGCAGAAAATATCGAAGTCCCTTTGATCGTGGGTGGCGGCATCACGCATCCGGAAAAAGCATATCTCAATTGCAAAGCCGGTGCCGATATTATCGTAGTGGGTAATGCTATAGAAAAAGATGCATCGCTCATTAAAGAAATAAGCGATGCGATCCACAGTGTTCCGGTAACTATTTAATTCAATGTTTTCGTATCTACTCTGGTTGGCGTATCCTTTCCACTGATAATTGTTTGAGAACTGAGGGCAATGGCTTTGATGATCTCTGCCATATTATTCATGTCTAATGTACCGATCTCATCACTTACTTTATGATAGTTAGGTTCATTATCCATTTTGGAAGTAGAGATGCTGTGTGCCGGCACACCCTGTCTTGCCAGTGTTGCATTATCAGAACGATAAAATAGATTTTGAGTAGTATAGGGATCAGCATAAAATTGAAAAGAAGATCCCTGTAAATTTTGTTGCAGGATGGTTCCCATATTTGTTTTTTCGAAACCGGTGATATAGGCAGAGCCTTTACCCCATTTACTTTCTGTCCCGATCATTTCAATATTGAACATGGCTTTCACTTGCTCGGGATCAAATTGTTTTGAAAAATACTGAGAACCGTAACCGCCAATTTCTTCAGCAGTAAAAGCAACAAAGACCAGTGTTCTTTCATTATTGTTCAATGCCTTAAAATATTTTGCCAAAGTAATAACGGCTGTCGTTCCCGCAGCATCATCATTCGCTCCGTTATAAATGGAATCGTTGTTAACTGCCTTTCCAATTCCCAAATGATCGTAGTGACCGGAAAAAATAACGTACTCATTTTTCAAAGTTTTTCCGGGGATCATTCCAACAACATTATTCAAAGGCTTTTTAACGATATTGTTCGTTAGCTCAATAGAAAAAGTGCTAGCAGTATTTTTCCCAAATACAAATACAATACTATTATCAGGCTGTTCAAATATTGCCGGTGACCTTCTTTTTAATCTGCCTGCATAGGATTTAAAGCTGGCATCAACCAACACCAGCAAGTTCTTTTTACTGCTGCTATATTCTGTATATTTTTTTCTGAAATCATCATTGGATTTGATGTTCACTATTTCAGCATTCTTTTCCGATAAAGAAACTCTTGGCTGAAAAGAGGCAACAGCAATTAGGGAATCATCTATTGTTTGCCCGTCAATAACAACACTAGCTGCGGTATTTGTTGATGCGATCATATTGAATTCCTGCCTGTATCCGTTTGCATCAGTAAATGTTTTCAATCCTGCTTTCTTGAATTCACTTTCAATAAAAGCAGATGCATGTTCAATATCGGGAGAGAATGTTTTTCTTCCTTTCATTTCATCTGATGATAAAACTGTTTCAATGCGTTCTACTTCTTTGGCATTGATGATATTATTGATCTTATGTGTGCATGAAAAAAGGGTCATTGATGTCAACAACCCTGCTGTGATTAATTTTCTCATTAATTAGTATTGTTAGATTTTATAAACTCATCATTTCTTTGAACTTAACGGTTTGTCTGCGGCTCACTTCTATCTTTTCACCACCCTTCAGATCAACCAATAAACCACCGTTGAAATAAGGTTCGATCTTTTCTATCCAGCGGAGATTAATGATATGTTTTCTGTTGGCACGGAAAAACATTCTGTCGTCCAGTCTTTCTTCGAGTGAATTGAGTGATTTTAAGATAAGTGGTTTGTGCGTGCTGAAATAAACCTTTGCATAATTGCCCACACTTTCAAATAACCTGATCTCGCCCAGTTTTACGAACCAGCATCTTTCACCATCTTTTACAAATACCTGATCATTTTCAGTTAATGGTCCGCGGTTGAGTATACCGCCCATACCTGCTCTTTCTTTAAACAATTCATCCTGCAGTTTGGTGATAGCATCAGCCAGTCTTTTGGGTTCGATGGGTTTCAATAAATAATCCAACGCATTTACCTCAAAGGCTTTGATGGCATATTCATCATACGCCGTGGTGAATATTACTTTAGGTGCTTTTTCCACTTCTGCCAAAAGGTCAAATCCTGTTTTGCCGGGCATCTGAATATCAAGAAATATCAATTCGGGATTGAATTGTTCGATCTTTTCCAAACCTTCATCCACGTTAGCAGCTTCCTCGATCACTTCGATCTCAGAATGGTTTTGCAATAATTTTTTTAATTCATTTCTCGCTAAACGTTCATCATCGATGATAATGGCTTTGATTGCCCCCATAAAAATAGTTTTCAGTGATTTAAAATTACTATATAATCCTCTTCACCGGCATCGTGATCTTTGCCTCTACAATACCCCCATTCAAATCATTTAGTTCGAATTTAGCTTCCTTGCCAAATAACAGATTCAATCTGTTTTGTGTGCTTCTAATGCCAAACCCGTCTGCATTGATACTGTCATCCAATCTTCCTGTATTTTGAACGATGAGTTCATGATGATCATCCTTAAAATCAGAAATTATTTTTATCACACCACCGCTCACTTGTTTTCCGATACCGTGCTTGATGGCATTCTCTACCAGTGTTTGCAGCATCATGGGTGGAACGGGTTGATCCAAGGTATCTTCATCAATATCATATTCAATGGTCAGGCGATCTTCAAAGCGGATATATTCCAAGGCAAGATAATCTTTCACAATACTCAGCTCTCTTTCCAGTGGTGCCATTTCCAGCTTTTCTGCCTGCATGCTGCTTCTTAAGATATTGCTCAGTTCGGTGATGGCAGTTCTCGCTCTCTCGGGATTTTCATCTACCAGTGCACGGATACTGTTCAGTGCATTGAAAATAAAATGCGGATTGATATGCGCTTTGATGGTCTTTAATTCCAGCTCTTTCACCAGACTCTCCAAACGGATCTTGTCTAATTGCTGTTGTCTGCTTTTTTGAATATAATGATAAGTGAAGTAAATAAGGTTCCAGATCAGAAAGAATAAAGAGGCGCCAAAACTCTGTCGCATCACCATATTCAGAAAACTGATCTTTTTTGTTTGCTCAGGGTCCCATTCAAAAACGGTCTGAATGGCTACTACGCCGGTTGAATTAATAAACGCAAAAACAAAGCTCATGAGCAGGATAGCTGTGATCTGTCTTTGCAGGCTGCGATTCAATAATCCAAATCCTCTGATAAACACACGCATGGTATGGGTAACCAATAAACCGATAAAAGTATCTGTGATCAGTATTTCTAAAAAATGAGGCTGCGGTTTGGTGCGTATGGCAAAATAGAAAAAGGTCCAGACAAGCATATATGCTCCCCAACCTGCCATTTGGCACATCCAGTAGGATGAAATTTTACTTCTCATGATCAACAAATGTAAAACATACCGAAGCTGTTTACAGGCGGCTTTTTGATTAATGGTAAATATCCCTGCTGTCTGGCAGAAATATCTGCGAAATAGGTGAACATTGTCTTTTTTCTGCTGTTTATCAGTTGAATTGCCTTCTTGGTAAAAACCTTACTTTTACAGTAAACAAAATTCAGCAGTATGGAGATTGTTCCAGGGCCCCTTTTAAAAAGCATTAATTCCCCCGACGACCTTAAGAAGATAAATCGTACCCAATTGCATCAGGTTTGTGATGAATTGCGTCAATATATCATTGATGTGGTGAGTGTGCATGGCGGGCATTTTGCTGCCAGTTTAGGAGTGGTTGAATTATCGGTTGCCCTCCATTATATCTACAATACGCCTTATGATCAATTGGTTTGGGATGTAGGTCATCAGGCATACGGACATAAAATTCTTACAGGCCGTAGAGATAATTTCATCAGCAATCGGAAATATAAAGGACTAAGCGGCTTTCCAAAAAGAAGCGAAAGTGAGTACGATACATTTGGGGTGGGGCATTCATCCACTTCTATTTCTGCTGCATTAGGCATGGCCATGGCGGCAAAATATAAAGGAGAGAACAGGAAAAGTGTGGCAGTGATCGGCGATGGAAGCATGACCGCAGGAATGGCTTTTGAAGCATTGAATCATGCCGGTGTTGCAGATAGTGATGTACTAATTATTCTGAATGATAATTGCATGAGCATCGATCAGAATGTGGGCGCCTTGAAAGAATATCTGACCGATATTTCTACTTCACATACCTACAATAAAGTGCGTGATGAGATCTGGAATGTACTGGGCAAATTGCCTGCAGGAAAAAATTTCAGCAGAGAGATGGTGAGCAAGATGGAACTGAGCTTAAAAGGGATGATCAGTAAGAGCAGTAATTTGTTTGAATCATTGAAGATCCGTTATTTCGGGCCCATCGATGGTCATAATATCACCAAGCTTGTTGATACTTTACAGGATCTTAAAAATATACCCGGACCAAAATTATTGCATATCGTTACCGTGAAGGGAAAAGGGTATGCTTTGGCAGAAAAGGATCAAACTAAATGGCATGCACCCGGATTATTTGATAAAGTAACAGGTGAAATATTCAAGAAGAAATATGAACTGCCGCAGCCTCCTAAATATCAGGATGTGTTTGGACACACCATGATAGAACTGGCAGAAAAGAACGAAAAGATCATGGGTGTAACACCGGCCATGCCGAGTGGATCTTCCTTAAAATTCATGATGGAAAAAATGCCGCACCGTGCTTTCGATGTAGGTATCTGCGAACAACATGCGGTAACACTAAGTGCCGGGTTGGCAACACAGGGATTAAAGGTTTTCTGTAATATTTATTCCTCATTCATGCAACGTGCATTCGATCAGGTAGTACATGATGTGGCCATTCAGAAATTACCCGTCGTGTTTTGTTTAGACAGAGCCGGGGTAGTAGGAGATGATGGTCCCACCCATCATGGCTGTTATGATATTGCTTATTTCCGCTGCATCCCAAATATGATCATCAGTGCACCGATGAATGAACAGGAATTAAGAAATCTGATGTTTACGGCACAGCTCCCTTCCATTCAAAATCCTTTTGTGATCCGTTATCCGCGTGGCGAAGGTGTGATGCCCGAATGGAGAACTGCATTTGAAGAAATACAAATAGGTAAGGGAAGAAAATTAAAAGATGGTGAGGATGTTGCGATACTTTCTTTGGGCCATCCCGGAAATTTTGCAACAGCAGCTATCCGTGAATTAAGAACTGAAGGCATCAATCCGGCTCATTATGATATGCGTTTTGTAAAACCGATCGATGAAGAAATGCTACATGAAGTCTTTAGCAAATACAATAAGATCATTACAGTGGAAGACGGTACTGTTGTTGGTGGATTCGGATCTGCTGTTCTGGAATTCATGTCAAACAATAATTATACTGCCACTGTAAAAATGCTGGGCATTCCTGATAGGATCGTAGAACATGGTACATTAAAAGAATTATACAGGGAATGTGAGTACGATGCGCAGGCAATTGCAGCAACCGCCAGAGAACTGATGAAAGATAAGGTGAAAGTGAGTACTGTGATAGCAGGCTAACATAAATGATACTTAATAAAAAAACGCATGAATATTTTCATGCGTTTTTTTATGCAGAGAATATGCTGCTAATTCATTTCAGGATCAATAAAAGTTTCTTCTGTTGCTCTTTCTACTTCTGCTCCTGCAAATTGAAGATCTTCTTCGCGGTTCTCATTCCATTCGATGATAAAATTATTTCTTCCTTCACCGATCATCAGTTTCATGAATTTCTGCTGTACCAATTCCAAGAGTGAAAGAAATAAGAACAAAGCATGGATCCTTCCTTCGCAAACATCAAATACCTTTTCGAAGGATACATGTTTTTCTCTTTGTACAAATCCCGTCATATAATCACGGCTTCCTTCCATGGTGTAATTATATCGCACAACCGTATGTACGGGTTTGTTTTGTCTTGCCTGCACCCGCAGCATCACTTTTTCAAAAGCCTTCATTAATTTGAACATAGTGATGGTCTGTATCTCTGTTCCTTCACCCGCTTCTTCACCGATCTCAGCGATCTCTTTCTGAAGATTACCACGTTTTACCATCAGCATACGAACGGCTTCCATCTCGGCCATCTGCGCTGCAGCTTCTTTGAATCTTTTGTATTCAAGGATCTTTTCGATCAGTTCCTGGCGTGGATCGATCTCATTTCCCTGTGCATCGATTTCCTTGCGGGGCAATAATAACCTGGCCTTGATACGCATCAAGGTAGAGATGAATAAAATGAATTCGCTGCTTAATTCGATATTCAGTTTTTCCTGTGTATGGATATGATCCAGGAAATCTTTGATGATCTTGGTGATAGGAATATTGTAAATATCCAGTTCATCTCTTTCAATGAAAAAAAGCAAGAGATCGAAAGGTCCTTCAAACGTATCAACTTTAATTTGGTAATTGGGTGTACTCACGCTACAAATTCTTTAACTGCAAATAAAAACAATTCGAACTTACAAATGCTTTTCTACTGAAAGATAGTTATCCACCAAAGAAAGATCCCGCCGGTTACAGCGGGATCGAACATATTGAAATGGATGAATTATTTTTTTAGTGCATCCCTGATTTCAGTCAGTAATGCTTCTGTTGGTGTTGGTGCTGGTGGTGTATCCGTTTTTTTCAATTTAGCTGAATTCATTGCCTGAATGATCAAAAACAATACAAATGCCACAATAACGAAATTGATGACTGCCGATAAAAAATTGCCATATTTTACTATGCCGAACAATGTCAGGTCTTTTAATTCCGTTAAATGAGCAGCTTGCAGTGCGGGTTTTAATAACAGGGGTGTGATCACATCTTCGATAAGTGAACTTACGATCTTTCCGAAAGCTGCACCGATGATAACACCTATGGCCAGGTCTACCACATTGCCACGCATGGCAAATTCTTTAAATTCTTTAAGCATTCCCATAACTTATAGTTTTAGTTAGATCATCAAAGTAAAAGTTTTTTTCTGAATGAAAAATTTTTGACAATACAATTTCCTTATTCGGATAAAGCATTTATATATTTATTCTTTAGAGTGATCGAAAAACTTGACATTTGCCCGAAATACAGGTATTGAAAGAAAAAATATTCAACTGGACATTATTCATTGTGCTTTCCTTTATCTGGGGAAGTTCTTTTGTATTGATGAAGGAAGGCATGCAGGTACTATCACCTTATCAGGTTGCCGCTTTGCGAATTTTAAGTGCCGGCGTTGTTTTGATCCCCTTTGCTTTCCGGGCGATAAAGCAAGTTCCCAAAAATAAACTGGGATTAGTTGCATTATCCGGGATCCTCGGCAGTTTTATACCTGCCTTTTTGTTTTGTCTGGCAGAAACTAAGATCGACAGTTCCCTGGCCGGGATCCTGAATGCATTGACCCCTTTCTTTACTATTCTCGTGGGTATTGCTTTTTTTGAACTGAAAGCAGAAAGAAAAAAAATAATCGGCATCCTCATCGGATTTGTAGGACTGATCTTATTATTTACAGGCAACGGGCATATCGATTTTAAAAATGTATCGTATTCCTCATTCATTTTTGTGGCTACTATTTTATACGGACTGAATGTGAATATGGTGGGTCGACACATGCATGGGATCGGTTCTATCAATATTGCGACTTTGGCTTTTGTATTTTTGATCATTCCCTGTCTTTTCATTTTATATTTTACCGGATATTTTGCTTTGCCATTAAGCCAAAAAGATTACATATTCTCAACAGTGGCCAGTGCGATTTTAGGTATCATGGGTACTGCTGTAGCATCCATACTTTTTTATATGTTGATCAAAAGGGCAGGAGCTGTTTTTTCGTCCATGGTAACTTATGGGATCCCGTTTGTGGCGGTATTCTGGGGCTTATTGCTGAATGAAGAGATCAGCATTTTGCAGATCGTTAGTTTAAGTGTAATTCTTGCAGGGGTTTATCTTGCTAATTCAAATAAAAATCCCTTCTCCATTTTTCGATCAAAAGAGAAGGGATGATTGTTTATGGATGAATGAGTTTAGACACTCATCATTTCTTTTTCTTTTGCTGCAAGATGTTTATCGACCAATACAATAAACTTATCAGTTATTTCCTGCACATTTTTTTCTGCATCTTTTGCAATGTCTTCACTCAGTCCGTCTTTCTGTAATTTTTTAATTTCCTCAATACCATCTCTTCGTAAATTTCTGATGGCAACTTTGCAATGCTCACCTTCGCCGCTGGCTTTCTTGAATAATTCCTTTCTTCTTTCTTCGGTCAATGGAGGAAGAAATAATCGTATCTGTACTCCGTCGCTTTGCGGTGTGATGCCTATATTGGCTTGCAGAATCGCTTTTTCGATGGCCTGCAGCATATTTTTTTCCCATGGCTGAATACTGATGGTACGCGCATCCAAAATAGAAACATTGGCAACCTGATTAATAGGCGTTGGGGCACCATAATAATCAACATTCACACCGTCAAGCATGGATGGGTTTGCTTTTCCTGCTCTTATCTTGGTTAATTCAACTTCCAAATGGCTGATGGCTTTTTTCATACTGCTTTCAACATCATCCAATATCAATTCTAGATCTTCTGACATAATTTTCTTTGTTTATCCTGCTGCAAAACTAATAAATGATTGTAAGATTCCTGCAAATACAAAAGCCCCGAATAAAAATGGGGCTTTTAAAAACTTGTACCATATAGAATGCTAATCTTTCTCTCCTGTTTTAGCAGAATTTTCTGTGTACGAAAAGATATTTCTCACTTTCCTGCTGAGTTCATTCTCATCCAGGTCCTGATTTTTAATAACCTTCATTCCTTTCATTTTGGGTCTTATTTGTGTAAGGATCGTTATGCAGGAAAAGAATAAAACGATTTGTGCCAATATCACTTTCGTAGTGCCTATCGGTAAAGCAATATAGGTCAGTACGATCATGATGATCGCGGATACTGAAAGTATCAATGTTACGGTAGAATGTGATAAACCTTTATCGAGTAGAATATGATGTAAATGATTTCTATCCGGCGAAAAAGGAGACCGGCCATGCAGGATGCGGATACCAAATACACGCAACGTGTCCAACAACGGAAGTGCTAAGATCCCAAAACCCATTGCCGGTGACCCCAGTAGTGGGAAAATGTTACTGCTTTCTGCCGTTTCAATAAAGCGAATCACTAAAATAGCATTTACCAGGCCCAATAACATCGAACCCGTATCGCCCATAAATATTCTTGCGGGCGCAAAGTTGTATATCAGAAATGCAAGTAAACTTGCCGCAAAAGTAAATCCCATCATAGCAAAGAAAAGATCATCATTGAAAAAGAAGAACAGGCTGAATACACAGGTAGTGATAATGCCGATACTGGCTGCCAATGCGTCAATGCCATCGATCAAATTAAATGCATTCATTACTACCATGATGGTGAGTCCGGTTAAAAAATAACTGAATGTAGGGTGAATGACGCCCACTCCCATAAAGCCATGCATGGTAACGATCAGTAAATTGGCTTTGAACATCAGTATCACAGCAACCACTAACTGGCCAATGAATTTCTTCATGGGTGATATCACTAAAACATCATCCTTCATTCCTACAAAGAAAGTGATCAGGAATGCAGCAATATAATATTGAAAACCCTGCGAAACAGCATTGATCTCTGCCATTAGCAAAAGAGCTACCAAAAAGCCTGCAAATATGCCAAAACCACCCAGGGAAGGAATAGGGGTCAAATGAATTTTTCTTTCATCCGGATGATCGAATAACTTCTTGCTCTTAGCCACCAAAATAATGATCGGGATGGCATAAAAAGTTAGAATAAAAGCTATGATCGCACTAATAATAATATTCTCCATACAATAAGAGTTGATCTTAAATGTTGTTTAGAAACTTAAAAGTATTTGTACAGAGGAATCGGGGGATGGGCAAATTAGTAATTTTTCTCCAATTCTTGAATTAAAAGCCTATTTAAAAAACTTAATTCTAAAAGCCCATTCTTATTTAAGAAGCTTTTCCACGTAACTTCGCTGCCTTAAAAGGAGAAATATTATGCCTGATACAGCAGAACTTAAAAAAATTGCTTCCCAGATCAGAAGGGATATTGTTAGAATGGTGCATGGTGTTCAAAGTGGTCATCCCGGTGGCTCATTGGGTTGTGCGGATCTGTTAACGGCTCTTTATTTTAAAACCCTGGTACATAACCCTCAATTTAATATGGATGGAAAGGATGAAGACCTTTTCTTTCTTTCCAATGGTCACGTATCGCCTTTATTTTATTCAACATTGGCAAGGGCAGGATACTTTCCTGTAAAAGAACTGGCGAGCTTTCGCAAAATAAATACAAGATTACAAGGTCATCCTACTACCCACGAACATCTTCCCGGTGTAAGGGTGGCAAGCGGTTCATTGGGACAGGGGCTCAGTGTTGCCATTGGAGCGGCATTAAGTAAAAAATTAAATGGAGATAAGAATCTTGTCTTTGCATTATGCGGTGATGGAGAGTTGGATGAAGGCCAGAACTGGGAAGCGATCATGTTTGCCCCGCATCGTAAAGTAGATAATTTAATTGTTGTGGTAGATGATAACGGACAGCAGATCGATGGTTCTACCGTTAATGTGATGAACACATTCAGCCTGAAAGCAAAATTCGAAGCGTTTAACTGGACCGTGATCGAAATGGATGGTAATGATATGGATGATACTGTTGCCGGTTTGGATAAAGCAAAATCTTTAACGGGTAATGGCAAGCCCATTTGTATCTTGATGAAAACCATCATGGGCAAGGGCGTTGACTTTATGGAAGGAAGTCATGAGTGGCATGGTATTGCACCCAATGATGCACAACTGGCAAAAGCGCTGGAACAATTACCTGAAACTTTAGGAGATTACTAATTTTTAGCTGCGAGTTGCGAGCTTCTAGCTTCGAGCAATTGCTTACAGCTCATGGCTCATAGCTTTACTCTACCTACGATTTCAACGAGAACTCCTGCATACTTGCTTTTCGGGAGGGAATCCAAGCCGCCAATAGGGCTATGAAGAAAATAGTAGCCACTACTAAAATAAAATCTGTTGCCAGCATTTTCACCGGATAGTAGTCAATGATGAATGTTCCTCCGCCTAATTTTATTAGTTTGAATCGGACCTGTATATAGCAAATAGCAGCAGCTAGAATGATGCCGGCTGTTCCGCCAATTCCCGCTAGTACAAAGCCTTCACTTAAGAATATCTTTTGGATCAAA
>CAIMKO010000273.1 GCA_903841915.1 uncultured Chitinophagaceae bacterium
AGGTGCTATTGGCAGCAAAACAAGGGAAGAGGATTATGTAGAACATTTGTTTGTTGCATCAACGCACCATACGATGTTGTTCTTCACAGAAAAGGGTCGTTGCTTCTGGTTAAAGGTCTACGAAATACCGGATGGAGAAAAACAAGGAAAGGGCAGAGCCATTCAGAATTTGATACAAATTCCGCCGGATGATAAAGTAAGAGCGATCATTGATGTCAAGAATTTAGAAGATAAAGACTTTGTACAAAATCATTACATAGTTTTGTGTACGAAGAAAGGGATCATCAAGAAAACATATCTGGAAGATTTCAGCAGACCAAGAGCAAATGGTATCAATGCCATCACGATCAATGAAGGCGATCAACTCCTGGAAGCGAAAATGACCGATGGGAATAATGAAGTGATGATGGCTGTGAAAAGCGGCAGAGCAATTCGTTTCCCTGAAGAAAAAGTACGCGCAACAGGAAGAGGTGCAATTGGGGTTGCGGGAATCGAAGTAGACAATGAAAAAGATGAAGTGATTGGTATGATCTGTATCAATCGCGACGACAGATCAAAAACAGTTCTGGTAGTCAGTGAAAAAGGATTTGGTAAGCGTACACCTTTAATTGATGCAGATGGTGAAGATGTCTATCGTATTACCAATCGTGGCGGTAAGGGCGTAAAAACAATTAATGTAACAGAGAAAACAGGGTCTTTGGTGGGTATTTTGGATGTGAGTGAGAAGGAAGATCTGATCATTACCTGCCAATCGGGTATAACTTTACGTACTCCGATCGCAACCATAAAAGAATCGGGTAGAGCAACGCAGGGAGTGATTTTGATTCGTTTGGATGAAGATGATCATATCGCAGCCATTTCAAAGATAGAAGAACAGGATATCGAAGAAATTGCAGAGATAAGCCCTGAATCAGGTGAAGAAATACCTCCTGCTATTGAGGATGAAAATATAGATAACACAATTAAACCCACTGATAACCAATAACTAAATTTTATTTATGAAAAAGCTTTTCTTGCTTGCAGCATTTGCCGGCCTCTGTTTTTTTGTGAAGGCACAGGACTTTACAAAAGTGAAAAATGCCACCATAATTGGGCATGTTGAAGATGCAAAAACGGAGATCGACAAATTTGCCTCTGACCCTAAAGCATTGGCTAAACCCGATTATTGGATCTGGAAATCGAAAATATACGCCGGGCTATACAAAGACGATAAGTTCAGAGCGAAATATCCGGGATCTGAAACCATTGCAAGTGAAGCTTTTACAAAATATGTGGCTTTAGATCCTTCCATGAAGCTGGCAAAGGATTTTGGTGGTCAGGATGCTGCATTTGATATTTATTCCACTTCCTTCAATCAGGGGATTCGCACATTCAATGCTAAGAATTGGGATTCTTCCTTTTACTTTTTCAAATATTCAGTCGAATATAGCGATATCATCTTCCAGAACAAATGGAGCACTACCGCGATGGCCTTCGATACGACCTCTATTTTATATGCGGGATATTCAGCACAAAATGCAAAAAAGCTGGATGTAGCTTATCATTATTACGCAAGATTAGTAGATAATAAAATTCCTGGGGATGGTTATATTGATATTTATCGCTTCATTCTCGTGACCAACAGCGATAAAAAAGATTCTGCCGGTTTCTTTAAATATTATCCCATTGCCCAGGAAGTGTATCCGAAAGAAAACTGGTTTGAATACGAGATCGATTTCATTAGCAAGTATTATAACCTGGCAGGCAAAACAGCCTTATATGACAGAGAAGATGCTGCCGGTACTTTAACTGCGCTGAAATACCTTCATTTTGGCGACATGTTTGTGAATCTTTCAAAAGAAGATAAAGAAGGTATGGACAGCACAAAACTGGCAAGTTATCAAGCCAAAGGCAGAGATGCTTTCAAAAAAGCCTTTCAGAAAGACGGAACCAATGCAATTGCAGCTTTTAATGCCGGTGTGATCCATTATAATGATTTCAATATTTACGACGACAGAGTTAGAGCTTTCATCAAATCATTGCAGGACATTAATGCCAAGAAACCTGCTGAAAAAGACCCTAAGAAGAAAGCCGCTGTAGAAGCGAAATTTAAAGACCTTACTGATCCGGTTA